>JAFWBF010000024.1 GCA_017507285.1 Bacteroidales bacterium
AATTGCCTAAAGGCTTGTTTTTCGGCAAAGTTGGGTTAGCTATTATACTGTAAGTATTCCAAGCCTTATACTGTGGCGGGACTGTACATTTCGATGGTTTGTACCTCAAAGGCAAGGAACAAGATGCTTAAACCCTTGGGATAAGATGCTTAACATGATGATATGTTTACGTTAGAACCATGGTTCCCCAAGCCGTTTGGGGATATATCCCAAGCCGTTTGGGAACCCTCCCCAAGCGGCTTGGGAGAGTTCCCCAAACGGCTTGGGGAACTATATATCGTACCATCTTGTCTTAAGCCTTTAAGCATAATAGATTATGAAGTTGAGGAAGATAATCCTTGAAATACTTAACAATATTCTGTGGCGGAGATGTTAAGTTGTCGGGGAAGGTGGTTTTGAGAAGTAATACATCTCACGAGAGAAGTAATATATCTCAAATGAGAAGTATTACTTCTCAAAAGATGTTTCTCTGTAAATGCAAACCCACTGCAAGGGATTTCGACAAGCGGTTTGGCGGTGGATAAAACTTGGCAAATTCAGGCAACTTCTAATAATTGCTTTGAAGATTTTTTGAGCCCTTGAAGTGTAGTAGATATATGATGTAATTCCCAGAAATCGGCTAAAAAAAGAAGTTTGGTAGTCTAAAACGATTAAAAGTCGGTGAAAAGAATGTTTTTTCCGACTTTTATTCTATTATAATAGAGATATCTTCAAAATTTGTTTTGATTATACTTGTAATTTTGCATTCGGAAACAGAATGTAAAACTAACGTATAAATAATTGATTAATAAAATGAAAAGATTGTTTTTAAGCCTAATGATGGCAACGGCCGTACTGAGCGGCACTTTCGCTCAAAGCGAAGAAAAGAAAACTACCTTTGGCGTTAAAGCCGAAATGAATTCTAATTTTTATCTTGTAGGCGACAGCGAAATTATAACTGCAACCGGCAATGGTTTTGGAGCTAATACCGGATTGTTTTTGAAAACCAATATTATTGACAATTTGGCTATCCGGGTAGAATTGTTATGCCAATATCGTAATGCCGAATTTACTATTTTGGGACAGGAGCACACCCTTACCAATTGGGGTATAGAGGTGCCGGCCTATATAATGGGGCAGTTTGCCATGGGAAGCGGACGTTTCTTTTTTGGTGCCGGTCCCTACGGTATAGCAGGCATAAGTGCCGGTATGAATGATGTAGATATGTATGCCGAAGGCAATGGCTTGTTTACTTTGAGCCGTTGGAATTTGGGAGTAGGTATGATAGTGGGTATTGAATTGGGTTGCGGATTGCAATTCAATGTCAATTACAAGTACGGGATGTTCAATTCCAATCTTTCCAACAGCGGAAACCTTGTTGAAAACACGGCTGCTATTGGGTTGGGCTATAGATTTTAAAGTAATATAAAAAGCAAATAAATATGTTGACAGTATCAGTAATTTTAACAGCAGTGGTGCTTAATGGTGCACCCGTAAATGATTCGACTATGAAGGACAATGTAAAATTAAAAACCACTAAGACTGAAAAAGCAGTGGTGAAAGGCTACAAAGCCATCGAGGATGGAGTGGTGAAGGGCTACAAAGGAATAGAAAACGGAGTAGTAAACGGCTACAAAGCTGTTGAAAACGGTGTGGTTAATGCCTATAAAAAAATAGAAGGCAAGGTGGTGGAAGCTTTCTCTCCTGCCGATTCGGCCGCAGCCGACACTTCGAAAACCGACAATGTGGTGGTGAAAGGCTACAAAGCTGTTGAAAACGGTGTGGTTAATGCCTATAAAAAAGTGGAAGATAAGTTTGTGGAAACTTTTTTGGAAACCGATTCGACAGGCAATAGCCCAAAGCTAAAAACCACCAAAGTGGAAAAAGCAGTGGTTAAGGGCTACAAAGCTGTTGAAAACGGAGTGGTAAACGGCTACAAGGCTGTGGAAAAAGCAGTGGTGGATGGCTACAAAAATACCGAAGAGGACTTTAAGCAAACAATACTAAACAAAGAGGAAAAAACCGACAAGAAATAATGCTGCAAAGAGCTGTAATCTCCATAGCAAAGGCGTGGGTAGAAATTTGAACCTCAAATTTCTACCTCCCTTTCTTTTTGATACAGATACGCATAGGCGTAAGAAAATATTTGTGTACATAGTTTTAAAATCAAATATATATGAACGATAAAATTTATTTGGTTACCGGAGCTGCCGGTTTCCTGGGTAGTAATATATGTCGCGAGCTTGTGGAGCAAGGCAGGCGAGTAAGGGCTTTTGTATTGCCAAACGACAAGGGTACAGCCCATATTCCCAAAGAAGTAGAAGTGGTGGAAGGTAATTTGTGCGACAAAAAATCGTTGAAAAACCTTTTTGATGTTCCCGCCAACATGGAAATAGTGGTGATACATGCCGCAAGCATAGTAACTGTAGAGCCCGAATACAACCAAAAGGTAATGGACGTTAATGTAGGTGGTACCAAGAATATTGTGGCACTGTGCCAAGCTGCTGCCAATTTCGGCAAGCTGGTTTATGTGAGCTCCACCGGCTGTATTCCCGAAGCCGACAAAGGCGTTGCCATACGTGAGGTGGCAGATTTTGACGGGCATGGGTTTATGGATTGTTATAGCCAATCCAAAGCATTAGCTACCCAATATGTACTTGGCGAGGCTCGCAAAGGTATGAATGCCTGTGTGGTTCACCCCAGTGGTATATTAGGACCCTTCGACTATGCGGTAGGCCATACCACCAAGACACTGATTCAGATTATCAAAGGAGAAATGCCTATAGCCATAAACGGCACTTTTAATCTTTGCGACGTACGCGATTTGGCCAAAGGCATAGTATCGGCTTCCGAAAAAGGGCGTAGAGGCGAATGCTATATATTGGCAAACAAGGCTGTATCGTTCAAAAAATTTGTACGTATAGTCAATCGCGAATGCGGCGTTAGGAGGTTTACTCTTTTCCTGCCCGGCAGCCTGGCATACACCTTGGCAAAAAGAATGGAAAAGAAGGCTCAAAAAACCGGACAAAAACCTATGCTTACCACTTTTGCCGTATATAATTTGATTCGCAACAATGTATTTGACAGCTCTAAGGCCGAAAAAGAACTGGGCTATACCACTAGGTCGTACACCGAGACGATAGGCAACGAAATACAGTGGTTGAAAAACGAAAAACTGATATAAACACACAAAAAAACGATTGACGATGCACAAAAGATTTAAGCTAAAGATACGGGCAGGCGAAACCTTCCTGTATCGTGAGGGAGGCACCGAAAGCCAAGTGTTTGAGTTGCGAATGAAAACCAATATAGTTCATGCTCATCTAGAGCGTGCCGCCCGATTGGCCTACCGGAGGTTCCCTTACTTTAAAAGTCGTTTTAAAATAAAAGATGGCAGTGTGTATTTGTGTAGCAAGTTTTTTAGCCCACCACCTCAGAGGGCAAAAAAACTGCGACCCCTTGGCGGAATGGCTACCAACAAGAACCTTTTGGATATCACCTACTACAAAAACTATCTTTATATCTCCTTTCATCATGCCATGTGCGACGGAAGGGGTATTATGCAGTTTATAAAAACATTGATGTACTACTATTTGAATTTTAAATATCCTTATAATAATGTTCGTATTCCCGATGTGAGGCTTTGGGGCGAGGGATTTTTGCCAAACGAGTTTGCCGACCCTGTAGAAAAGGGCCACTTTGACTTCGACCCCTCGAAGGTATATAAGGCCGACCGCACTGCCTTTGCCATTCCGCAGGTGCAAACCGGTGCCGAAGCCGGAAGCGATAGTTGGCGATACGAGCTGGTGTTTGATGTGCATGAGGTAATGAAAGTTTGCAAGGCCACAAATGCAACACCGGCTATACTGATGACAATACTGATGCACAAGGCGGTGAAAAATCTGAATCCCCAAGCCGATAAACCCATACTGTGTAGCATGAGCTGCGACTGGCGGGAGTGCATTGGCCTGCCAAACACATTCCGCAACTGCGTAACTTCGATATATCTGCCATACGGCAACGAAGAAGAAAAGATGAACTTGGCAGACCTATCTGCCCACTACCGAGCGTTGATAGCCAAGCAAAAACAGCCGGACTCGGCTCGCAGCAGTGCAAGTGTTATGAAGTATATGTCGGACATGCTCGATTCGTTGGGTAGCATAGAGAAGAAACAAGAAATGGTCAAGAACTTTACATCGAAACCGATAGATTCCTTTATATGTAGCTACACCGGAAAAGCCAATATGGGCGACGCCGAAAAGTATATAACCGAAATGCACGTATATAGCAGCGGCACCAAAGGGATAAGCCTGCAGATGATGTCGGTAGCCGACACCTTTACGGTAGATTTTTTGCAGAACTTTCCCGACAAATTGTACGTTGACGAATTTATGAAGATGGCTGAAAAACTTAATCTTTCCTTCCGATGCTCGGAACTGATAAAGTACAGAACACCCAAAGATAGAGGAACAAACAAAAGGGGTATTACGGGAAAACTGAAAAACCGCCGTAGAGCATAAAAAAATCTAGCCCACATAATTGTCATAGCTCGCCCTCTGAAGAAGCAACGGCCTACTCATATTTTTATAGATAGCTACCGGTTTTTGCAGCCAACCCTACCCGGAAATTTTATATCCCGGCTCTATATTTTCAAATCATGGTTTGGTTTAAAGAAACCAAACCATGATTTATTTAAACCAAACCATGATTTAAGTAAATCAAACTATGATTTAATAAAACCAAACTATGATTTTGAAAAATGCAGTATAGCAGAAAAATACAGCCGGTAGGCACGAGCAAAAAAAACGGTAGGTATGAATGAAAAAACCGGTAGGTATGAATGAAAAAACCGGTGGGTATGCATAAAAAAAACTAGGCGGCAAAGCACCACAAAGCCCTATGCCTTGCAGGATTAGGCAGGCAAGATATAGGGCGTATACCCTACCGAAAAAATAGCCACCTATAGCCGGCCACACCCAAACTGCCTTTGCCTATGCCACCGCACCGCCACCTTTGGCCTATGGCACCATTAGCATTGGCCTACCCTTTGCCCGCCAACGATAAAGCTATGCATAATCCACAAAAAATACTTATTTCGAAAGAAAAGGTGGCAAATGTCCGAAAAAAAATGTACCTTTGAAAAATGTAACAGAGGGCAAGATATTATGTTTTCTGTTCATTATAAGTTATATACAATTAATCAAAATAAAATTGAAAATGATAAATATAGCATTATTTGGAGCACCGGGAGCCGGTAAAGGAACACAATCGCAAATGTTGGTTGAAAAATATGATCTTACCTACGTATCTACAGGAGATATGTTGCGTAAAGAAATAGCCGAAGGCACCGAACTGGGAAAACGCATAAAGAGCATTATGGATGCAGGCGAATTGGTGTCGGACGCAATAGTAGTGGAGATTATAGAAAAGATTATCTCTACCAACACCCGCAACGGCGTTCTTTTTGACGGATTCCCACGCAATGTGGCTCAGGCCGAAACATTGGAAAAATTACTAAGCAACCATGGTACCAGCCTATCGTGCATGATAAGCCTCGACGTACCTCGCGAAGAGCTTGTGCGCCGTATGCTTGAGCGTGCAAAGGTGTCGGGACGTTCGGACGACAATGAAGAAACTATCAAAAACCGTCTTCACGAATACGAAAGCAAGACTTTGCCGGTAGCCGACTACTACAAGGGAAAAGGACTGTACGTAGAAGTAAACGGATATGGCGATATTCAAGAAATATCAAAGAATATCATTGCTGCTATTGACGCCAAGATAGCCGCTAAATAGGAATATGCAGTGAATTCGAACTTTGTAGATTATGTAAAGATATGCTGTCGCTCGGGCAAAGGCGGTGCGGGATCGGCTCATTTGCTGCGTGTAAAATACAATGCAAAAGCTGGCCCCGACGGCGGCGACGGTGGAAGAGGAGGCCATGTAATACTACGTGGCAACAAACAGATGTGGACTTTGCTGCATCTAAAGTACACCAAACACGTATTTGCCGAGGATGGCGAAGCCGGTGGCCACAACCTTTGTACCGGTCGCGAGGGTAAGGACCAGATTTTGGATGTGCCTCTAGGTTCGGTGTGTCGAGACTTCGAAACCGGAGAACAGCTGTGCGAGATTGTCGAAGACGGCCAAATGGCAGTGATAGTTAAAGGTGGACGTGGCGGATTGGGCAACGACCACTTTAAGTCGGCTACCAACCGCACTCCTCGTTATGCACAACCCGGCGAGCCTCGGGTCGAACGGTGGGTGATAATAGAGCTGAAGATGTTGGCCGATGTGGGTTTGGTAGGTTTCCCAAATGCCGGAAAATCTACATTCCTTTCGGTAATATCGGCAGCCAAGCCCGAAATTGCAGACTATCCGTTTACCACCTTGGTGCCTAACCTGGGTATGGTGCGTTATCGCGACAACCGCTCTTTTGTGGTGGCCGATATACCGGGCATTATAGAGGGGGCTGCCGAAGGCAAAGGCCTTGGACTTAGATTTCTCAGACATATAGAGCGAAACTCGATACTGCTTTTTATGGTATCGTGCGATTGCGAAGATGTAAAGAAGGAATATCAGATTTTGCTGGGCGAGCTGAAAAAGTATAACCCGGAGCTGTTGGATAAAAAACGGATATTGGCCGTAACCAAGTGCGACATGATGGACGAGGTGATGCTTAAGCAATTAAAACGTACATTGCCCCGCACGCTCGATACCATACTTATAAGTTCGGTTTCGGGTATGAATATCATGGAGCTCAAGGACCTGATTTGGACCAAAATGACGGAGTCGTATGATGGAGAAGCTTAACAGTCTGGATGTTCAGGCTTTTTATTGGATAAATACTCATCACTGCACAGCTTTGGACTATATACTTTGGACTTTCAGCCAAGGGTGGTCGTGGGCTATAGTGCTAGTGGCTATACTTGTGTTTGTTACAGCCAAAAAAGAACCCAAAGCAGTATTGTTTGTGCTGCTGGGTATAGCTCTTTGCTTTTTGCTAGGCGACCGCATATCGGTGGTAGGGTTTAAGAATGTGGTTATGCGTCTGCGTCCTTGTCATGCCTTGCCCGATGTTCGCCTCTTTGATGGGCATTGTGGTGGGCAGTACGGCTTTGTCTCGTCGCATGCAGCCAACTGTTTTGCTTTGGCAACATTCCTTGCATACCGCTATGCTCGTAAACTTAAATGGTTGCCTTATATGCTCTTTGCATGGGCTGCCGTAGTGGCCTACAGCCGTCCTTATTTGGGTGTACACTATCCCGGCGATATAATATGTGGCACCTTTGTGGGGTTGGGATGTGGCAGTTTGGCTTACTTCTTGGTGGCAAAAATAGAACAAATGACGGCTCGTTGCCGGGCTAAGCGGAGCTCTGATGTAGATTGACATTTGATAATAAATTGTTTGCAAAGATATGAAACGAATCCTTGTTACAGATAATACTCATCCTATATTGTGCGAGAAACTTAGGGCGGCAGGCCATCATTGCGATGTGCAGGCCAATTTGTCGTACACCGAACTGCTGGCAGTGGTAAATAGTTACGATGCACTGGTGGTACGCAGCAAGGTGGAGATAGACAGAAACTTCCTTTCGCAGGCCACAACGCTGAAATGTATAGGACGTGTAGGCGCCGGAATGGAAACCATTGATGTGGATTATGCCGAAGCTCGGGGGATACGTTGTCTCAACTCGCCCGAAGGCAACAGAGATGCTGTGGGCGAACATGCATTGGGGTTGCTGCTGGCATTGTTCAACAAGATAGTTAAGGCCAATACCGAGATAAGAAATGGATATTGGAAGCGAGAGGACAACAGGGGGCTGGAGATAAAAGGAAAAACCATAGGCATAATAGGTTTTGGCAATATGGGTAGCTCCTTTGCCAAGAGGTTGCAGGGGTTTGACTGCACCATAATAAGTTATGATAAGTATAAGACCCATTATGCTCCCCATTATGTAGAGGAAGTGGATATGGCCGAATTGTATCGGCGCGCCGATGTTGTAAGTTTTCATGTGCCACTTACCGCCGAAACACGCTATATGGCCGATACCAAATTTATCAATTCTTTTGCCAAACCTATATATATAATAAATACTGCACGTGGTGCTGTGGTTAAGACGGTGGATTTGGTCGAAGCATTGAAGAGCGGGAAGGTACAAGGTGCTGCTCTTGACGTGATAGAATACGAGAATATGGCAAAGGATGGGTTGGATATAAACTCGCTTACCCCCGATTTTAAGTTTTTGATAGATTCCGACAACGTGGTGCTTACCCCTCATGTAGGTGGCTGGACAGTGGAATCGAAATACAAAT
This sequence comes from Bacteroidales bacterium, assembly GCA_017507285.1. Classification (GTDB taxonomy): domain Bacteria; phylum Bacteroidota; class Bacteroidia; order Bacteroidales; family P3; genus HGM05376. The sequence continues at coordinate 8,296 of JAFWBF010000024.1, forward strand.
TGGCGGCAGTATTGGCCGATAAGATAATAGAACTATTAAACCAAGACTAAATCAAGACTGATTGTACACGATGATAATAGTAGGAGATTGCATAATATCAGAAAACATTGCCGAGAAGAAATTTTGTTGCGACCTTGCTCAATGCAAGGGTTGTTGTTGCATAGAAGGCGATGCTGGAGCTCCGTTGGATAAACGTGAGATTTCTATTCTCAAAAAGATATATCCCGAAGTGAAGCCCTATATGGAGGAAAAGGGAATAGCCGAAGTGGAGAAAAACGGTGTATCGGCTCTTGATATCAACGACGAGCCATGTACACCCCTTGTTGATGGAAGGGAGTGCGTATATATGTGTTGGGACAATGGCGTGGCTATGTGTGCAATAGAGAAAGCATACTTGGACAAAAAAATAGATTTTCAAAAGCCGGTATCGTGCCATCTTTATCCCATAAGGGTTGATAACTACGACGATTTCAAAGCCGTAAATTACCACGAATGGGATATATGTAGTTGTGCGGTGAAGCTTGGAAGGGAAGTAGGTGTACCATTGTATAAGTATTTGGAAGTGCCACTTGTGAGAAAGTTCGGACGAGAATGGTACAACGAGCTAGTGTTTCGGTGTGAGGAATATTTGAATAAATAGTTTTGAAATATCGTCCGAAATTAGTACTTTTGTAAATTGTTACGGCAGGAACAACTTTTCCTCCGATAGGGTATAAACGATTGTCAATTATTATAATATATATTAGCAAAGATGAAAAAAGAAATAGTGTTGAGTGGTATTCGTCCCACGGGAAACTTACATTTGGGAAATTATTTTGGAGCATTGCGAAACTTCATTAAGATGCAGGAAGAATATGAATGCTACTTCTTTATTGCCGACTATCATTCACTTACCACTCATCCTAATCCGGAAAACTTGTACAACAACGTACGTCAAATACTAGTAGAGTATTTGGCAGCAGGTTTGGATCCCGAGAAATCTACAATATATGTGCAAAGTGATTTGCCCGAAACGGCAGAGTTGTATTTGTTGTTGAACATGAATACATATCTTGGCGAATTGCAACGTGTAACCTCCTTTAAGGACAAAGTTCGTAAGCAACCCAACAATGTAAATGCCGGTTTGCTTACCTATCCTACTCTTATGGCTGCCGATATACTTATACATAGGGCTGCCAAAGTGCCTGTTGGCAAGGATCAGGAGCAACACTTGGAGATGACTCGTACTTTCGCCAACCGTTTTAATAATATGTATGGCAACGAAGTATTCCCATTGCCTCAAGCATTCAACTTTGGAAATGAATTGGTGAAGATACCGGGATTGGACGGTAGTGGCAAGATGGGAAAATCCGAAGGCGAGGGCAATGCTATATTCCTAAATGAGGATCCTGCATCTATCCGCAAAAAGATAATGAAAGCCAAGACCGATTCGGGTCCTACCCGGGTGAATCAGGAAAAACCTGTTGAAATAGAAAACTTGTTCACTCTTATGAAAGCCGTATCGACTGCTGATACTGTAGCTTTTTTCGAAGAAAAGTACAATAAGTGTGAGATACGTTATGGTGATATGAAGAAGCAATTGGCCGAAGATATGATTACTTTTACTACTCCATTCCGTGAAAAAATTATCGAACTATCGAGCAACGAAAAGTATTTGCAAGATGTGATGCAGATGGGAAAAGAAAAAGCCCACGAGAGTGCAAAACGCACAATGGATGAAGTGAGAAGAACTCTTGGCTTTAGGGTGTACTAGGCTAGAAGGTTTGAAATAATATATACACAATGATATAGTAGGGAAAATGAGTCAGACGGTAAAAGCATCGCATGTAGCTCTGTTTATTTCGATAGCTCTGGTTATTGGTCTATTGCTAGGCGTATGGTTAGCCCCTTCGTCGAAGGGTGATAATGAAATGCTTGACGATGGACCTCAAGTAAACAAAACGAACAAAATGACAGAGATAATGCAATTGATACCTAGGAGATATGTTGATTCGATTTCCTACGAACAGGTGGAGGAATGTGCAATACAACTTCTGTTGCAATATTTGGATCCACACTCGGTATATGTGCCAAAACTAGACTATGTAGAAGAAAAAGAGAATCTAGAGGGAGAGATGGAAGGTGTTGGGCTGCTGATATCGATGGTTAAAGATACTGCATTTATTGTGGAGGTTTTTAAAGATGGTCCTTCAGATAGAGCCGGTATATTGGGCGGTGATAGGATTATTACCATCGATGGAGAACCCGTTTTCGGCAGAAAATTTACTAATAAAGATATAGTGAAAAGATTGAAAGGACCGAGGGGCACCATGGTAAATGTTGAAATATCCAGAAGGGGAGAATCAAAAATATTGAACTTTCGGCTAAAAAGGACTACTATACCTCTCAATACTGTTCACTATAGTGGTATGTTGGATGATGAAATAGGCTATATATATCTTTCAGAATTTTCGGCCACTACTTACAAAGAAATGTGTGTAGCATTGTCCGCCTTGAGGTCGCAAGGAATGCAGAAACTTATCCTTGATCTAAGAGGTAATGGTGGAGGGCTACTGGATCAGGCAAGGGAAGTGGCTGATTTGTTTCTTTCGAAAGGGCAACTTATAGTATATACCGAAGGAGCACATTCTTCCAAAAAGGAGTTTTATTCAACTGCTGCTGATGCATTTATTGATGGTAGTTTGGTCGTTATGATGAACGAATATTCGGCTTCGGCTAGCGAGGTTGTTGCCGGAGCTATACAAGATAATGATAGAGGTCTTATAGTTGGCCGACGTTCTTTTGGCAAAGGATTGGTACAAAAACAAATTGAAATGGTTGATGGTTCGGCATTACGACTTACTACTGCTCGTTATTATACCCCATCGGGAAGATGTATACAACGCCCTTACGACAAAGGAAGTGATGAGTATTATTTGGACTTCCTTCTTCGAATATTGGCAGATATGGAGTCGGACTCTATAATACAAAAGGTAACAGATACAACAAAGTACTATACAAAGGAAGGGCGTGTGGTGTATGCCGGAGGTGGTATATTTCCAGATAAGGTGTTGCCTTACGAGAAAGATGTCTTGTTGGTATATTATAATAGACTAAAGAATAAGGGCGCTTTTTATAAATATGCATTTGACTATGTGGAGAGGAATAGGGCTTTGCTTCTGAACAAGTATCCTCAATCGGATGACTATGTGAGAGGTTTCTCATTGTCTGCTGAAATGTTTGAAGACTTTTTGATGCAGGCAGAGAAATTGGGCATAAAAAGAGATGTTAAGTCTATTGCCACCTATGGCAACGAAATGAGGATATTAGTTAAAGCATATATGGCAGAACTTCTGTATGGAGGTGGTGTCAGAGATGAAATAATGTTGGCGGTAGACCATGAATTGCAAAAGGCAATAAATATAATAAAGAAAAATAAAGAGTTATGATGAAAAGGAATATATGTTTGGTGGCAATTGCTGTTTTATCTTTTTGGTCAGTAGTATACGCACAAAAGACAGTGGTTTCGGGAAACTTAAACTTTAAATCCGAAACAACTTATAGTAAAATGGTAATAAGTGAAGTTATAGGTAATACGATTCTTCCGGTAGACACTATTGCTATTGATAGAAAAGGAGATTATAAAGCCGAACTGATAGTGAAGAAACCTACGCTCTATGTTGTTCAATTTTTACCTTCGCAAGCAGAAGTTACACATTGGTTTTTGACTCCGAAGGAAAGGGTACGATTGGATTATGATGTTGACAAATTTCCCATGCTTACATTTGTGAAAGGTTCGGATAATATGGCTGTGTATAGAGGTTTCGTTGAAAAGAATATGAATATAGAGATATTGAACAGAGAATATCCACATGCAAATGCCTCTAGAAAGAAAGAAATAGAGCAAGAATTTAGAAACTCATATCCTGACATTACAGAGAATATTAAGAAATATCTACTAGACAACAAGGGTGTGTTAGTAACGGCGTTTCTGGTAACATGTTTCGATCAAGAATTTGCGAAATACATTTCGGTTTATGAATCTGTAAGAGATGCTTTGATAGCAAAATATCCCGATGATGTATTTGTGAAGAATTTGGACGAACGTCTTAAGAAGGCTATTGTTGTTGGAACATTAGCACCGGATATAGTATTGCCTTCGCCAGATGGTGATGTGCTAAAGTTGTCAGATTTAAAAGGTAAAGTTGTTCTTATTGATTTTTGGGCTTCATGGTGCGGACCTTGCAGAAGAGAAAATCCAAATGTTGTGAGGTTGTATGATAAGTACAATGCTAAAGGATTTGAGATATTCAGCGTTTCGTTGGATAAGGATAAAAATGCTTGGATAAAAGCAATAAAAGATGATAAGTTAAGATGGAGTAATCATGTCAGTGATTTGAAATATTGGAGTTCAGATGCAGCAAAGTTATATGGCATATCATCGATACCTTCAACTATATTGTTGGATAAGGATGGTCGGATTATTGCTAAAAATTTACGAGGTCGAGAACTTGAAAATAAATTAAAAGAAATATTTGGCGAGTAAATGAAACATTATACTTTAAAGTACGTACAATGAAACTGTCAAAAATAGAAAAAAAGGCACAAAATTTGAAACATCTGATAGGAAAAAATGTTTTTTTCATTAGAATAACGACCAAATTTATAAAATAAATTGTTTGATATATATAAAGAAAATAAAGAAATAATAAGTTTTAGGCACTTTGAAAATCAGTTTGTTATTTTTGGTTTTTGCTATTTTGAACAACAAGATGTCGAAGAATTCTAAAAAAAATGAGTAAATGTTGAAAAAAATAAACTCAGATATGGAAAAATATGTGTATCTTTGCAAACTGAAATATAAGATTAGAAATAAAATAAAAAGAAATAATTAAAAGTAAAATGTTATGTTGAAAAGAGTATTAAAAATTGGAATGCTTGCATCTTTTATGATGTGTACATTTGGTGCTTTTGCACAGGAAGAACAAGCTCAACCTCAAGCAGAAAATCAATATCCAAGTTATGGATTTTGGAGTAATTGGTCTGTGGGATTGAAAGGTGGAATGACTGTTGCTGCTGATGAATATTTCGGAGTATACAATGGTGAAGAAAATTATGACAATTCACTTGGATGGGCTCTTGATCTTTATTTGTCGAAAGAACTGAACTATGTATGGGATCTTCGTTTGCAAGGTGGATTACATTGTATTCATAATGGACAAGGTAAAGCTTTAAACTTGGCTGTTGGTTTTACTTTCTCTTTTATTGATGCTATAAAGGGTTATAATCCGGAAAGAACATGGCGTATTTATGCAATAGGAAATGCAGGTATGGGTATAGATAAGTCTGGTATTATAGCTAATAATCCTGCTTATGGTCATTTGTACTACTTTGCAAGTGGTGGATTTGGCGGTTCTTGGCGTTTTGCTGAAGATTGGACTCTTACTTTGGAAGGTGTAGTATGTGCTCCTGCTGATCTTGGAAATCCAATTGGAAACTTTAAAGGATATTACGGAGAGGCTACCATAGGCCTTGCTTATAATTTTGGAGTAACAGCTACAGATAAAGCTCGTCTTGAACAAGAATCTCAATTGACTCAAGAAAACTTTGATGCTTTAACTCAAGAAAGAGATCAAGCTAAGGCTGAACTTGCTTCGATGAAGAAAAGTGAACGTACATTGCAAGATAAAGTTGCTACTTTAGAAAAAGCTCAAACTACTAACGAAAAAGTAGTTAAGAACGAAAAAGAGTTGGCTAAACTTAAAGCTCAAATCGAACAAATGAAGAAAGAACAATTGACTTTCTATGCATTGCCTCTATCTATACTTTATGGAGTAGATCAATCTACAGTTCCTGCTGGAGAAATGAAAAAGATGAAAGCTATTGCTAAAGTTATGAAAGATAATCCTGATTATAAATTTACAATCGTAGGATTTGCTGATTACACAGGAAGCGCTGATTACAACCAAAAATTGTCTGAAAAACGTGCCGAAGAAGCTAAGAAAGTATTGGTAAATAAATATGGTATAGATCCTGATAGATTAGTTGTTGCTGGTAAAGGTCAAGCTGATTCTTTTGGTGATGTGAAGATGTCAATCAATAGAAGAGTTTCTTTTTACCGTGTTATTGAATAACGAAAGTAACAGCTTATAAAGAAAAAAGGGAAGAAACACTTCTTCCCTTTTTTAATTTCTCTAGCATACAAGAACTTTGTAAATCTTTCATGCACTAAGAGTAGGAAAGATAAATGATTAATATTGAAATATTATGATGAAAAGGTTATTAAGAATTGGGGTGTTTATATCTTTTATATTTTGCGGATTTAGAGCTACAGCACAAGAAACACAAGTTGTAGAAGCTTATCGATATTATCCGAATTATAGTTTTTGGAGCAATTGGTCTATTGGTCTAAATGGCGGTATGACATTGAATTTAGATCGGGGTGTTACGTATTCTACAATAGAACCATCTTATGGTCTTAATCTGTTTTTGTCAAAAGAGTTGAATTATATTTGGGATCTTCGTCTGCAAGGAACCTTTCATAAGGTTAATAATGGATTAGGTCGAGGTTTGTCTATGGGCGTGGGTTTTACATTCTCTATTTTTGATGCTATAAAAATTAATCCTGAAAGATTGTGGAAATTATATATTTTGGCTACTGTTGGAATGGGCATTGATAAAAATGGTTACATAGTGGATAACTATGGTAATATTTGTTATATGGCTAATGCCGGTATTGGCTTTTCTTATCGTATAGCCGAAAAGTGGACTGCATCTTTGGAATCGTCTGTTTACTTGCCTGGCGATTTAGGAAAACCTTGGGATGGTGGCTTTAAAGGCTATTATATTTATAATTCGTTGAGTCTTGCTTATAATTTTGGTGTAACAGAGTATGATAAAGTTCGTCTTGAACAAGAATCTCAATTGACCCAAGAAAATTTCGATGCTTTAGCTCAAGAAAGAGACCTGGCAAAGGCTGAACTTGAATCAGCAAAACAGAAAGAACGTACACTGCAAGAAAAATTTGTTGTTTTGGAGAAAACAGAAATTGCCACTGAAAAAGTAGCTAAAAATGATGCAGAGTTGGCAAAACTTAAGGCTCAAATTGCACGAATGAAGGAAGAACAATTAACATTCTATGCATTGCCTCTATCCATACTTTATAGTATAGATCAATATAAGATTCCTTCTGGCGAGATGAGAAAGATGAAGGCTATTGCTAAGGTTATGAAAGATAATCCCGATTATAAATTTGCAATCGTAGGATTTGCAGACTATAGCGGAAGTCCTGAATATAATCAAAAATTGTCTTTAAAGCGTGCCGAAGAAGCTAAGAAAGTATTGGTAAATAAATATGGTATAGATCCTGATAGATTAGTTGTTGAAGGTAAGGGACAAACAGAATCTTTTGGTGATGTGAAGATGTCAATCAATAGAAGAGTTTCTTTTTACCGTGTTATTGAATAATTTTTATTGAAAATATATTGATGAGAGAAGCAAGGATTTAGCTTGCTTCTCTTTTTTTTGAACTTTTATTGGAATATCCTTGTTTTCGTAAGAAAATAGGTATGAAAAATAAGTTGATTTCTTTGCAGATGTTTATGCAGGTATTGGTTCTTTTGGCCAGCCTTGCTATAATAGTATCGTTATCGTATGAGATTTTTAAATTTCCCCAAGATATTTTTTTTATTTCTTTTGTAAGGTTCCAGTTTTGGATATGCATCTTTTTTTTGTTTGATTTTTTCTTGGGATTATATTTGTCGTCTTGTAAAAAGAAATGTATGTTGACACATTTCTTTTTTCTTGTTATATCTATACCTTATTTGTCATTAATTAGTTGGCTTCAAATTAATCTTTCAAATGAAATTTATTATTGTTTACGGTTGGTACCTATCATTCGTGGTGGTTATGCATTGGTAATGGTGGTAAATTGGTTTGTCAAAAGCACTATGGCTAATCTTTTTATCTCTTACATGCTTTCTCTTATAACAGTGATATATTTTTCAAGTTTGTTGTTTTATGTTGTAGAAACACCTGTTAATAATCTTATACAAAGTTATGGAGATGCTTTGTGGTGGGCATTTATGGATGCAACAACAGTAGGGTCTAATATTTATGCTGTTACTGTTGTTGGCAAAGTACTTTCGGTTTTGTTGGCAGCTTTTGGGATGATGATGTTTCCGATATTTACTGTTTACATTACGGATAAGATGCAAAAGATTGTAAGTGCTGATAAAAACAAATAGTTTTTTTCTTATAAATCAATGATTTTAAATTCAACTCTTCTGTTGTTGAACCGGCCGGCTTCGGTATCATTATTGTCTATGGGATGCAGTTCGCCATAGCCTTTGAATTTTAGTCGTTTTTCGTCGATACCTCTGTTTATTAGGTATTTTACCACCGATTTTGCTCTGTTTTCTGATAGCCGTTGGTTATATTCTATAGCACCTTTATTGTCTGTATGTCCACCTATTTCTATTTTCATATTTGGGTGGTTTCCCAGCAATTCAACTAATTTTTGTAGTTCGTTGTACGACTGTTGCAGTAGGTTGCTTTTGTCGAAATCGAAAAAGATGTTTTTTAGGATGAATACATTGCCTATTTGGTAATTGGTAGTGTCTTTGGGAGGATCGTATGGTGGAGGGCATGTAAGGCAGTATAGTGATACGTCGTCCAAATAGTAGTATGCACCCGGTAGGAGGTAGGTAAGCGAGTCTAGTTCTACTATATTGGAGTGTGAGGCAGGGAAAAAGTTGCCAATTGTAAGGTATTCTTCACCTCCTTCTGCTATAAATTCGCTGCTTATAGTGTCCCAACCTTTGGTATTTATTAGTACGTTGTTGTAGTTGTTTACAACCTGAGGGGTGTAGTAGGTTGATGTTGTTTGCGTGATTTTTTTGCTTATTTTTCGTTCTTTTTTCAGCATTAGTACAGATCTTACGGTATCGAATAGTCGGTGTTTGGAGAAAACGCCTCCAATAGTGGCAATGGCACCTGACGAATATTCCGACAGGCTTACGTGGAATGTAAGCCTATATCTTTCGCCTGCTTTTAATGGTTGTTTTAGTTGAGTTTGAAGGTATTCGCGATATTCAGTTTTCGAACAATATATTCCGCAATATCCATTTCCAGAATGAGGTTCTTGGATTCCTAATTTGTTGTTTGGAATGCTACATTCTTTCATTCCGCAGATATTGAAATAATCGGCCGAGCCGTTGGTAGGCTGAAACCATGCATCCACTATGGTCAATATGCCCAAAGCATCAATTCTACGCGGGCAATCTTGATATGATTCGAAGTCGGGGTTGTATATCAGGTTGTCTTCGGGACTTTGTGCTTGTGCCTGTGTTAGACATGATATCGATATATATATAGCTATTAATGCAAATACTTGTGTTTTTTTTGCTATTGTTGAATTGTTTTTTGTATGCTTTGCCATAGTTTTTCAGCTGTTAGGTTCCAACTAAATTTGTTGCGTTGTATTTTTCCTTTTTCTATCAGATGTTTGCGTAGTTCGCTATCGGTGGATATTTGCTTCATTGCACAAACTATTTCGTCCAAAGAAAATGGGTCTACCAGTAGTCCTCCATTGCCTGCCACTTCGGGCATGGATGTGGTTTTGGACGTTATTACAGGTGTTTCGGCGTAAAAGCTTTCCAATATTGGTATACCGAAACCTTCGAAAAACGATACATACGTTAGAGCCAAAGCTGCCGAGAGCATTATTCCTAATTCTTCTGGTTCTACTCGGCCCATAAAAATTACATCATCTTTGTGCTTCATTGCATTATAGGTGTCTTCGATTTCTCCTTTCCACCATTTTTTAGACCCTACTATCACCAATTTTATTCCATTTGTGTCGCTGTTTTTAAATATGTCGAATGCGCGAAACAAGTTGGCTAAATTTTTCCGCATAAGTATTGTTCCTATGAATATAAAGTATGGTTTCCCGTTGGTGTATTTGTTTTTTATAGCTGTTTTTACATCGTTGGGGTAGGGGTGGTAGTTGACATGCGAGCCGTTGTATACAACGTCTATTTTCGATGTTGGTATATTGTAGGTTTTGGCAATATCTTGTTTGGAAAATTCAGATACAGTGGCAATACGTGTAGCCTTATGGGCAAAGCGATGAAAGTAATGCTTCATGTATCGTTGATGTGATTTTGATAGAAAGTTGGGGTAGTGTTCAAAGTTTAAATCGTGTATTACCGTTAGTGTCGGTACTTTGGTGCTTAGCGAAATCCACCCATCGGGCGAAAGGAATACATCTATTTTATATTTCTTAAGTGCGTATGTAACACTGTGTTCGAAAAACAGATACCATAGTATAGGGTGCCGAGCTTGAGGATGCAGCACTATCGGTGTTATGTTGGGCGAGAACAAGAACTCCGAACTTGGTTTGCGGTCGAAGAAAAAGAAAAACTCGTGTTCGGGGTGGTTTTGTGTGATGCGTTTCATTGTTTCGACTCCAAACCATCCTATTCCATCTAATTTATTGTGGAGAAACAACCGTGTATTTACTGCTATTCTCATGTGTGTTTTTTTATGTATTAAAAATAGATAACGTTATTTCTCTTTGTTATTGTGTTGTTGGGTGTAAATAACTTGTTCTATTATTACCGGAAAGTGTTCGTATTCCAATAGATGTATTTTTTGAGCCAATGTTTCGGCCGTATCATCCGGGGTAATGTTGCATTTGGCTTGGAATATAGTTGTACCTTCATCGTATTTCTCGTCGACAAAATGTATGGTTATGCCGCTTTCCAATTCTTTGTTGTCTATAACAGCTTGGTGTACATTCATTCCGTACATTCCTTTACCTCCATATAAAGGTAGTAAGGCAGGGTGGATATTGATAAAGCGATGGGGAAAAGCTTGTAGTAGATTTTCCGGTACCAACCATAAAAAACCGGCCAAAACAATAATGTCAATATCCATTTCTTTAAGGTAGTCTGCCACATTGTTGGTATTGTAGAAGTCGTTGCGGTCAAATACACGGTATGGTATGCCCAAATTTTTTGCACGTTCTATCATGTAGGCATCTTTTTTATTTACTACAAAGGTAGCTATTTTTATTCCTTCCTTATTGGCAAAATATTCGCTTATACGTTGTGCATTTGACCCATTTCCACTACCAAATATTGCAATATTAATTTCTTTTTTCATTTTACTGTGTTTTATTCTTTTGATTATCAATAATATAAATTCGTTACTTTTGTCTTTTATTTTAATGTAATATGTTTATTTACAATGTGTTATTTAACTTCTGTGATGTTTTGTTGCATTTCTTGCTCAAAAACATTGCAAAAATAAGATTTTTATTTGAAAAACACCGCAAAAAAGCATATTTTTATATATTATTGTAGATTAGTGTATTATGTTTCTTTGGTTGTTTTAATGTATTGATATATAATGTTTTTTCAATATCTTTTTATTGAAAAAAAACGACTTTTTTCAATATCTTGGATATTAATATTTTATGTTTTAAAACGAAAGAAAAAGGCTGAAAAACTATTATATGTGAGTTTTTTTTCGTTACTTTGCAGATTATATTAACTATTAAATTTTAGAAGATATGTCTGAAATTACAAACAAAGTAATAGCTATCATAGTTGATAAGCTAGGAGTTGATGAAAGTGAAGTAACTCCGGGAGCAAGCTTCACCAATGATTTGGGAGCCGATTCTCTAGACACTGTAGAACTTATAATGGAACTTGAAAAAGAATTTGATGTTCAAATTCCAGATGACCAAGCTGAAAAAATAGCTACAGTAGGTGATGCAATTGCTTACATTGAAAATGCAACTAAATAAAAGAGATTCGAAAGATTCACGTTTCCTCTTGGAGTTGTGAACAGGTTTGAGCCCACTTGCTCGGTGATTTTTTTATCATCATTAGAGTAAGTGGGGCAACAAACTTGATTTCTTTTTTTTAGAGGATAGTCATTTCAAGACAAAAAAAACAGAGTAGAAAAGGTAGCTATGCTTGGGTTCTTACATAGGAAAAAACGTGACAAAGATACAGAGGATTTTTATTCTTTCTTCAAAAATATTCTTGGATTCAAACCAAGGAATGTTGATTTGTACCAGTTGGCGTTTCTCCACAAGAGCAAATCAAAAGAGATGCATCATGGAATAAAGCTCAATAATGAACGCTTGGAATACTTGGGTGATGCTGTGCTTAGTGCAGTGGTTGCCGATTTTCTATTCAAAAAATATCCTTATCAGGGTGAAGGGTTCCTTACCGAGATGAGGAGCAAAATAGTATCAAGAGCCAACCTCAACCGCCTGGCTCAGAAAATAGGTCTTTCACGTTTGATACGATATAATCGCGACAATCCCGGACTTTACAAATCCATAGATGGCGATGCTTTCGAAGCATTGGTGGGTGCCATATACCTCGAGAAGGGTTATAAATTTACCCGTCATATTGTTATAGACCGTTTGGTGAACATATACATGGATATTGATGCTTTGGCAACATCCGATTGGAACTTTAAAAGTAAGCTTATAGATTGGGGGCAAAAAGAACGCAAAAAAGTATCGTTCGAAGTGGTGCAGGTAATAGCCGGACATCGCAAGCAGTACGAAACACGTGTACTTATAGATGGTGAGCCTCACGAATCGGCTATAGAGTTTTCTATCAAAGCAGCCGAACAGCTAGCAGCCGAAAAGACATATAAAAAGATGTTTACCACACCCAATAAGTAGCAGTCAACGATTTCCCATTGCGATAGCGTTGCCTATATCCATTTTTTTCTCGGTATTTGCTACATTGCTCGTATTGGGACTGTTTTTATCTAGTGTAGCCTTTCCTATAGTCCACGGCATGTCTTTGCCACAAGTATCCCTTTATTATATACCAAAACTATTGCCATATTTCTTAAGGCAGCTTCTAAAAATTCCACGTTCTGACTTAGCTTTTATACTTTTATAAGAACTTTTGCGTGCTTTGCGTTTTTTACCGAAATCTTTCTATTTCTTTTTCAATCGCATAGCCCGCTATGCTCAATCAAAAGAAAGTAGAAATCTTTCTAGTAAAAATTCGCAAATCACTTGCAAAGCAATTTTTAGAAATTGCCTTAAAATAACTATGGTGTTTGTAGTTTTTTTTCTTGTTATTATCAGAAAGTTGGCGAAAGGGGAGTGTTAAAAAAGTAGCCATTTTCCATATTTATGTCCAAT
>JAFWBF010000169.1 GCA_017507285.1 Bacteroidales bacterium
TCTTCGCGATGCTATTTTCAGTCGCCAACGCTATTGGGGTGAACCCTTCCCTATCTATTATAAAGATGGTATGCCTTATGTGTTGGATGAAAGTCAACTACCTTTGCATTTGCCCGAGGTAGATAAATTCTTGCCTACCGAGTCGGGTGAACCTCCATTGGGTCGTGCCAAGAATTGGAATACAACAGACGGTTATCCCTATGAATTGTGTACAATGCCCGGTTTTGCAGGTTCTTCGGCTTATTATTTGCGTTATATGGATCCGCACAACAATGAGGCTCTTGTATCTAAAGAATCAAACGAATATTGGCGCAATGTTGACCTGTATATAGGTGGTACTGAACATGCAACAGGTCACTTGATTTATGGCCGTTTCTGGAACAAATTCTTGTTTGACTTGGGCTTGATATGTGAGGATGAACCTTTCAAAAAATTGGTAAACCAAGGTATGATACAAGGTCGTTCAAACTTTGTATATCGTATCAAAGATACCAATACATTTGTATCGTATAATCTCAAAAATAACTACGATGTAACACCTATTCACGTAGATGTTAACATTGTAAGTAACGATATATTGGATATTGAAGCATTTAAGGCATGGCGTCCCGAATTTGCTACAGCACAATTTATACTTGAAGATGACAAGTATGTGTGTGGATGGGCTGTAGAGAAGATGTCAAAGTCAATGTTCAATGTAGTCAATCCCGATGATATAGTAGAACGTTATGGTGCCGATACCTTGCGTTTCTATGAAATGTTCCTCGGCCCGCTTGAGCAAAGTAAACCTTGGGATACCAATGGTATTGATGGTGTACATCGTTTCTTGCGCAAATTGTGGAATCTTTACTTCCAAGGTGATGCCGTAAATGTAAATGAACGTGCTGCTACCAAGGATGAGCTTAAGTCATTACACAAACTTATTAAGAAAGTTACTTGGGATATTGAAAACTTCTCATTCAATACATCGGTAAGTGCATTTATGATATGTGTAAACGAACTTACATCATTGAAATGCAACAGTCGTGAGGTATTGCAAACATTGGCAGTACTTATAGCACCTTTTGCACCTCACATTGCTGAGGAGTTGTGGCATATAGTAGGTAATACAACATCGGTATGCGATGCACAATGGCCTGCCTTTAACGAAGATTATCTCAAGGAGGATAGTGTAACCTATGCAGTATCATTCTATGGTAAGGCTCGTTTCAATATGGAAGTAGCTTCAGGTACATCACATGAGGATGTAGAAAAGATGGCACTTGAACATGAGTCGTCGGCTCGTTGGATGGAAGGTAAAACACCCAAAAAAGTAATTGTAGTACCCAATAAAATTGTAAATATTGTAATTTAATAGAACTATGGTAAAAGAATTGAAAAACAACATTTGGTTTCAATTAAAAGATTTCCTATTTATAATTTTAGGTTCTTTTAGTTATGCGTTGGCATGGCAAGGTTTTCTTATTCCTAACCAATTGACAACAGGAGCTGTAACAGGTTTGGCATCAATTATATATTATGCATTCGGAACACCTCCTGTTGATGTAACTTATGCAGTAGCCAATGTTGTATTACTTATTTTTGCACTCAAGATTTTGGGTCTCAAATTCTGTATCAGAACCATTTTCGGAGTATTCTTCTGCTGGTTATTCTTGCACGTTTTGCCTTTATGGATACCTAATGGTCTTGTACAAGGCGACACATTTATGGCATCGGTTATAGGTGGTATCTTGTGTGGTATAGGTCTTGGAGTAGTATTTACCTCAAATGGTAGCACCGGTGGTACCGATATTATTGCCGCTATGGTCAATAAATATCACAATGTAAGTTTTGGTAAGATGTTGTTATACATCGATATTATTATTATTTCATCATCTTATCTTGTATTCCATGATGTACAACGTGTTATTTACGGTTACATTATCATGTTCATTACCACTACCGTTTGTGATATGATTATCAACGGTATACGTGCTTCGGTTCAACTTCTTATTTTCTCTGATAAATGGGAGGATATAGCCGAAAGTATAAGCAACGAATTGCAACGTGGTGTAACAGTATTGGATGGTATGGGTTGGTATACCAAGAAGCCTAAAAAAGTGCTTGTTGTGGTAGCAAAACGTACTCAAATAACACAAATAGAACGCCTTATTAAAAACATTGATAATAATGCCTTTATTTCACAATCGGCTGTATCGGCTGTATATGGTCAAGGTTTTGATAAAATAAAGTCATAAAAATAAAAATGTTTTTTTACCGTTATCTATTTATATACAAGTGTCGAAAATGAGAAAGATAGTATTTGCAACCAATAATCAACATAAACTCGAGGAAGTAAGAGCCATGATTGGCGATTATTTCCAAATATTGAGTTTAAAGGATATTGACTGTAACGAAGATATACCTGAAAATGGAATGACCTTTGAAGAAAATGCTATTTCCAAGGCACGATATATAAAGGATAACTACGGATACGATTGTTTTGCCGACGATTCGGGATTGGAAGTTACAGCCTTAAACAATGCACCGGGTGTATTCTCGGCGCGTTATGCAGGGGAACCTTCCAA
>JAFWBF010000025.1 GCA_017507285.1 Bacteroidales bacterium
ATTAGGCCCCATCAACTATACCGACGGCTATGGCAACATAGTTTGGCGATATAAAGACAATATGCCGTTTCATAACCGAATAATAGGTGTTGGAACAGATAGTACATACAATCTTGTGCAACCCAAAAGCATAAGCGAATGTGACAGCAGTATTATCACATTATACGCCGACAGCCTTATCGAAGGACGGTTCTGCCTATTGGGCGACAACGGCGGAGCATTGGCATACGCCACCGACAGCCTATTAGGTATCGAATACCTATACAGGATGTGGAAAGTAAATCAAGCCCTTGGAACAAACGTATGGGACACCATACGCTACGGAATAGCCATAGATACAACATTGCTGCCCGGCAATAGCGACAGTTTGGTGCTTATGGTAGGCGATGAGTATTATTACCCCGACAGTATAACAGATGGAAAGTTGTACTACAACAATATTATTTTTGGTAGCGACAGTACGTTTATTGCATTGGCACGAGGAGCATTCTTGTGGAATATGACAAATACAAAAAGCAAACAATCATCGGCTACGACAAATGCATTGGCCGGCATAACCACACAGGTATACCCCAACCCATCCAACGGACGATACACCATTGATGTAAACGGAGCCGAAGAGGTAACGGTAAAAATACATAACACCTTGGGAAAAGAAGTGATGACATATTACGACAAAGAAAAATACCACTACACTTTTTCCGGAACACTGCCAAACAACAACGTGTATTATGTAACCATAACCACCGAGCAAGGCAGCCAAACAATGAAACTCATAGTAAAATAACATAAAAACAAAAAACGTCATGAAAAGAAATAGCATTACACACACAGCATTATTGGCAATGCTTGCCATAGCCATATTTGTCGGTTGCCATCAATCCGACACAAAAGAAGATCAACAATTGCAACAGCAACCTGTCGTTTTAGAGCAGAGCAATGTGGAGCAACCAATAGTTGCAGATACGACAGACCTTTCAACTGAGAATATCGTTTTTGCCGATATACCCGGCGATGTAAAGATAGACATCCATCGAGGCAAATCCATGCTATTGGAGATGAACGGTGTAAGCCTTTCGGCACCCGATAGTGCCATCATTCGTGAAGGCACATATACAGTAACGGCCTTACGCAAAGCAGAACTACCCCCACTATCGGATGAGATGGTAAATGTAACCTTTGGCAGTGGCAACGGCTACCGCTTTTTGCCCAATGGCGAACACTTCAAGCCCTACGCCGAACTGCGTATGGCATACGATGAAAGCAAGCTGCCACTAGGCTATACCCCCGACGATATATATACAAGCTACTACGACGAAGAAAAAAAGAGCTGGGTACGCTTGTTTAGAAAAGAAGTAGACACGGTAAACAAAGAAATAGTATCATTGACCACCCACTTTACCGACTTTATCAACGAGATATTGAAAGCACCGGAAATGCCCGAAACCGAAGCCTTTGTACCCACGATGATAAGCGACTTGGAAGCCGCCAACCCCCTGGAAGGCATAAGCCTGATACAACCACCTACGGCAAATAATATGGGAACCGCCAATCTTAATTACCCACTGCAGATACCTGCAGGCCGTGGAGGTATGCAGCCAAACTTGGCACTGACCTACAACAGTGGTGGCGGAAACGGATGGTTGGGAATAGGTTGGGATATAAGTATACCATGTATATCGGTAGAAACCCGTTGGGGAGTGCCATTATATAGCATGACCAAAGAAACCGAAACTTACCTTCTCAACGGCGAACAGCTATTGGTACATTACGATAGTTTACCGACTTTTGCACGTAAACATGAAAACAGACTTCCAGATGGCACACGTTTTTATAGCAGAATAGAGGGTAGTTTCGACAGTATAATACGTCATGGAACATCGCCTAAAAATTATTGGTGGGAGGTAGTGGATCGTAATGGTACACACTACTATTATGGTAATAACAAACGAAATGCAAAAACTTATGAACTAAAAACCGCTGATGGCAATATAGGAAAGTGGTATCTGAGCAAGGTAATTGACAGGAATGGCAATACAACGTTGTACTCTTATGAATACTATGATAACAATAGTTCAGATGGAAAAATGTCGGGTAGAGCATTATATTTAGATACAATATTATACACACTACCATCGAGATTAGACACTGTAGATAGTTGGTATGGTCATAGTGTTACATTCTCTTATAAGACAAGTCGTCCGGATCCTGTTATAAGTGGTAACTTAGGATTAAAAGAAAACTACTGTCATTTATTGGATGAAATAAAAGTAAACTATGTAAAATGTGAACCACAGTTGATAGTAGTTCCATTTGATACTGTTGGAACAATTTTTAAACTTTTTCCAACGAATTATCCCCCCAGTACACAATTTGATGGTTTTAAAAAGATGTATGATGTGTATGACAAATGGTTAAAATTTCAGGATCAGAATAGCAGTTTTTGGTTAAACGAAATAAGAAATTGTTTAAATGGTGAGGGAGATTGGATTAATAAGCATTCTACTTTTTGGAATGTAGTATATGATTTTCGAGACGACAGTTCTTATTACATGCATAAGCAAAATGACAATATGGTAAGAGGGTATAAGTTTTTGTACGACACGTCTCTTTATACACATAAATCACGATTAAGAGCCGTGGTAGAAATGAGTCCATCGGAATGGGCAAATAAATTACCCACGCTTACGTTAAGCACATTAAACAATAACGACACTAATAAACTAAAGTATCATAAATTCAGCTACAATGAATTTGAAAATAATCTTGCATTTGCAAATGACGCACTAGAAATTACCCACGATTTTGGCGAGCAAATATTTGATAGAAGTATGTTAGGCACCGGCAAATCTACCAACTATAGTATCAATGCCGGTGTAGGAGCAGGTCTTGGAAAAGATGTTGCTAAACAAACACTGAATATTAATGCCAATGGCAATATAGGAATATCATCGAAGAACGAGGGCGAGACAGCTTTGGTAGATATTAATGGCGATGGTTATCCGGATCTATTATATAAAGATGAATGTAGTGATGGTGTATGTTTAAAGGCGATGTTATATGACTGTAGCAGTAATGGCTATGTCGATGACAATGAATATACTATAGTCCTTACCGGTAATAATTTTCAAGTATCGAAGACACGAAAATCCTATAGTATAGGAGCCGATTTGAATGCTGGCATGGAATTGGCCGATGGTGGAGCGTCAGGCGGTCTTAATGTTGGCTATCAATTTTCATCAAGCCAATCAATGAATACGGTCTATTATACCGATGCCGATGCCAATGGTCTTATAGATATATTGGTTAATGGCAAAGTATATTTCAATATGGGTATTTTGAACGATACCATTTTATTTGATGACAACCCGTCGATAGCAACCGAGCAATTGCAGTCATGTACTAATAACTATTTCACTTTAGAAGAGTCGGCAGATATCAATTCCGATCTTTTTAGAGAAGGCAATATGATGATTACTACTGTTTACACAGCCGATACTAGCAAATTAGGACAAAACCAATTAATCACGAGTCAAGACACCTCCTATCTTCAACCTAGCGATCCCGACACCATACGTCGCAATGTGGTACGTGTATGGGTAGCACCAAAGACAGGTAGTATCCGTATTTCCGGAACAGCGGCATTAGATCCCACATTTGATATGGCACGGCGGCTGTCCGACAACGATGGAGTACGTCTGACTATACAACACAACAATAGTGTAAAAAAAGTTGCAAATATAGATACAAATGCTACGTCGGCAAATATGTCAATAACTACAGCTTTCACCGTAAAGAAAGGCGATAGAATATATTTCAGAGTAGAGGCATTGAAAAACAATTCGTACGACATTGTTAACTGGAGTCCCGTAGTTAAATACGCCAATGTTTCCTTGACAGCCACAGATTATGAAGGAAGGAAAATATACCAATACAATTCTCAAAGCGACTTTTTTGCGTGGAATCGTGAGGGTTTTGCCATGCCGGCATCGGGATACATAACAATAGATTCCAGATATAGTGTTACAAGTTCTTTCAGCCATCCCATAAATTTATTGGCAAAAATAGTAGATACCAATAATGCTACGGTTACAACCATATTCAATACTTATATACCGGCAGGACAAAACACTTCCGGTGGCACGATAGGACGTTATACTTTGACCGAAGGACATCGTGTTGTTTTTGAAGCAAGTTGTGAATATGAAGTTGATTGGCGAAAGTTGTCATGGAATCCATCTATACGCTCACTTGACGATATTGGTAATATTCCTGCATATACCATTGTACCCGAAACAAATGATACTATATATACAATAGA
The DNA here is from genome assembly GCA_017507285.1 of Bacteroidales bacterium. Classification (GTDB taxonomy): domain Bacteria; phylum Bacteroidota; class Bacteroidia; order Bacteroidales; family P3; genus HGM05376. The sequence goes on from JAFWBF010000025.1 coordinate 4,322, forward strand.
TTTAAAACCATCGCCAACCTATACAACATTTGTTACACACACCCTTACCGAAGAGGTTACTCCATCAGCAACCGATAATATAAAGCTTGAAACTACAGATAATTCACTTGTTGGTCGAAATATTTCATTGGTAAGACGTACATCCACAGGAACGGTAAATCTTCACAATGGTGTTATCAATCAAATACCTTTATATATTCCTTTAAACGATCAACCTGCAGGCTTCTATGAAATGTATATTTCCGGAACGATGCCCGAAGATATATTGGGTACAAAAGCATACCTTACAAGCACCAACAATGAAATAGAAATCGGAATAAAATTTGATGAGGTATTCGATATTACCGATACCATCACAAATGAGCCAAGCATGAAAGCCTTTGGCTATATGAACCATCAGTGGGGTCAATTTGGCTATAATACCGATGTGATAGAACAACCGATTGTAGAAAGAACCATAAGAGTGGATGAGTTGGATCCTACCCAGGTTAGTGTTGTGCAAAATATGAATGGTGACAGTATCAGTTTGGATTCTATTGGTATGTTGGTATCTTCTGTTCCCAATCAAGATGAAACAGCAGTAGGACAAATGTCTGTAACATTCGACACATCTACCATGCAACGTATATGGACGGGATTTGCATATCGTACATACCTTACACCCTCGCAAATGAGTGCTTCCAATTGGCAAATGCTGAAAACAATGGTTGTGGATAGCACAGTATATGAAACTGTAAGCAACACCCACCTCAATAGTGTGGTAGGAGCAAAAGTTGGACCAATACGCGAAAGTTCACAGTCGACACATAACTATAGTGCATCGGCCTCGTTGAGTGTTCCATTTATAGTTGACGGCAATGGTTGTTTAAACTTCTCACATGGAGAGAACAGACAGTTGCAAGATTATATGGATATGAACGGCGACGGCTATCCCGATATAGTGGTTGAAAATGGAGTACAATACACCAATTCACGAGGTGGATTTTCGTCATTTGTTGCCGGTAATGCACCCGATAATGTACAAGGAATACAGATAAGCAAATACAATTCATTCAGTTCACAAGGAGGCGGAGCATTCACCGAATATACAAAATATATATCGCAAAAAGCAAGTGTAAAGATAGCACAAAAAGAATCCAGCAACGAGGAGGAAATAAAAGATATCGAAACAACATCAAGCGAAAATTTCAATTTTGGAGGAAATGGTTGTTTGTCATGGTCGTCCGATAATCTTGAAGTTTCTTTTACCGATATCAATGGCGACGGACTTCCCGACAAGGTTTATGGCGATATAGTGTATATGAATTTGGGATACGGCTATTACCAAGGAACAACATTAAGTAACAACCCCTTGACTGAGAACAGCAGTTTCAATTATGTACTTGGCTCTACACTTTCATATTCAAATAATTCAGATATTGCCTATATAAGCAACAATGTAGTTACCACCGTAAACAGAAGTTTTTCGGCCGGTATGGGAGTGAGCTATTCCAACAACAACAGCAAAACCATATATTCCGATGTAAATGGTGATGGCTTGGTAGATAAGATAGAAGATAAACATAAGGTGTATTTCAATACCGGCTGGGGACTCTCCGACAGTCCTATGATAATAGACACCACATACGTATCCATTACCTCGGGCAGCAGAACCCTTAATTTCGACATCAATGGTCGCCTTACAATGGGTGTTCCTATCTTCGGTTTCAAAGCACAAGGTTCGGGAGGTGTAAATAGAAGCACATCACAAACCAGCACCGAAACGGCATTGATGGATATGAATGCCGATGGTTTGCCCGATATAGTAAAAAGGGATGGTAACAACATTATTATATACCGTAACAATATGTACGCCACAGATAAGTTGGCAACAGTTACATCATTTTATGGAAACCAAATAGAACTCTTTTACGATCAAGCAACATATTCCGACTATTCACGCCAACGCCCTACTGTATTGGCAAATATTAAGGTGAAAGATATAGTATCAGGCGATGTCAATTCAAATGTCGAAATGAATTATTGGATAGATTATAAGAACTATCATCACAATATAGGCGAGCGTACACCATACGGATTTGACACAGTGATAACAACAATAAATGCATACCGCAAAATAATAGATGTATATCACAACGATAACTACAAACTACGTGGCGTAAAACGCTATGAAGGCACTTTTGGTTATGGCTATCAGAGCAAATGTTATTTGGATAAACAAATGTTCTACAAGATGAAAGAGATAGCCACAGGAACTATAGCTCCCGATGGTATGGCACATTGCTATGGAGCCACTTTCCCGGCATTGGACTCGGTGGTGGTACGGCATTATGACAATTCGGGAGCAATAAAACTAACTACAGCTGAAAAATTCGGTCATGGAAGCTATGGTAGAAATAACATAGTAATAAATTATAATGATGTTTCTACAACAAAAGACGATGTTAAAGTGCTTTTGCAGTACTACCAAAATGTAGGAAACAATCAAACAGCCCTTGTAAAGCAACATGAAGTTTTGGGAGGCAATACATTGCTTCGCAAAAAGACAGCCACATACGACAGCCGTGGAAATATAAAATCTATTTCTGTATATGATGGTTCATCAGTATATACAACAAATTATGATTACGACCATTATGGCAATATCATTAAAGTTCAACATCCGTCGAATTCAACCAACGGAAGCCGACTTACTTATGAATATAGCTACGATACACTGCTGTTTAAACATATAGTAAAAGTTTCGGATTTGACATTCGGTACCTCATCACGTTCCGACTACAATGTTGAGATAGGCAAGCCCACGACCGTATATAGCATAAGTGGCGACAGCATAAGCTATAACTATGATGATTGGGGACGCTTGTTGGCAATAAGAGCACCAAATGAAGCCGATACAATGTTACGTCCCACTGTGCAATATGTGCGATGGGACAACGCTCCGGAGGCTATGCCAAGCATACAACCCAACTTCTGCGGTGCTACAGGAGGA
>JAFWBF010000170.1 GCA_017507285.1 Bacteroidales bacterium
ACGCTCTATGTTTATGTATTTGGGTGAACTGGTAGAATATGCCGATACCGCAACTATCTTTTCATCGCCCTCCGACGAACGCACAAAATCATACCTAACCGGAAGAATGGGATAATTGTTGACGTAAAAATAATTTCACCAACTGTTGCCCGATATAAACCTATAGGCTAAATTTGAAATCCCTGATGGATATAGTATGAATAAACGGTTTAACGGAGGCTGTTAAACCGTTTGGCAAGGGTGCTTTAAACCGTTCGACGACTTCTTTTAAACCGTTTACCATAAGCAAAACCCTCAGGCTTATTTATTTTCCCCTTTAGTTTTTTGCGTTTAGCCCCTAACGTTATATCGGTAATCGGCAACTCAATTTTTAGAAGTTATCCAAAACAAAAAAAAATGTTCTTACGTTTCTAATCCAAAAATATGGCCATATCGTAAATATCACGAAAACTTTAGACTTTTTTGTACATTACCCTACTATGCAAAATACAGTTTTAATTTCGGCAGACTCTAATAAAAAAAGCCACCATCGGGTAGCTTTTTCAGTCAAAAGTAAATGTATATAATTATGTTTTTGTTTTCGCAAAAACAGCATTAATTAGCATTCAACATTACAGGCATTACCAACATAAGAATGTTTTCTTTTAAATCTTCTTCGTCGTTTACGGGGAACAATATGCCTGCACGGCTTGGATGAGCCAACTCCATCATTACATTTTCGGTATCTATATTATTAACCATATCCATGAGGAATTTGGCATTGAAGCCTATCTCCATTTGATCACCTTCGTATTCGCATGCTATCTTTTCTTTGGCATCACTAGAGTTTTCAATATCTTCCGACGATATTATCAATTCTTTTTCTGTACATAACAAACGTACTTGAAACGTTGACTGGTTGGCAAAAATAGAGACGCGACGCAAACTATTCAAAAAATCCGAACGGTTTATTATCAACTTATTTGGATTTTCTTTTGGTATTGCAGCCTCATAGTTGGGGTATTTGCCGTCTATAAGCCGACATACAATATAGAAATTTCCAAATGAGAAGTATACATTTGTAGCATTATACTCGACCAATACATCTACATCTTCCTTGCTCATCAAGATGATATTCTTAACTATACTTATTGGCTTTTTGGGCAATATAAAACTGCTTGTTTCTTCTGATTTAATATCCATTCTGCGGTAGCGTACCAGCTTATGAGCATCGGTACCTACAAAGGTTATTGAGTCGGGATTTATCTCGCAATATATACCTGACATCTGCTGACGCATCTCATTGTTGCCTGTGGCAAACGATGTTTTAGATATAGCATTTACCAACACCGAAGCGGGCAATACAATTTGAGTAGTATCGGCACCTTTCTTTAGCACCGGGTATGTTTCGGGGTTCATACCGGCCAAACGATACTTACCTTCACCGGCCTTGATGTCTATCATATAATTATCGGGGTCGACCGAGAAAGTCAATGGTATATCTGTAAAAGATTTCAATATATCCAACAACATTTTGGCAGGTACGGCTACTTCGCTTACTCCTTCTATATCGGCAGTATCTAGCTCTAAAGTAGATACCAATGTTGTTTCCAAATCGGTTGCTTTAATCGTAAGTTTGTTTTCGTCCAATTGGAAGTGAAAACAATTCAAAACAGCTACAGTATTGTTGCCGCTTATAACGCCACCTACTGCTTGTAAATTCTTTAAAAATACTTGACTGTTAACAATAAACTTCATAGTATATGTGTCTTTTATATTTATTTTACTCCATCAAAACTTATTGCAAAGTTATATCTTTATTTTCGTTATTTGGACATAGTGGATTGTTTTTTTACTAACAATTTGTTTATTACTCCACACAATCTACTTGTTTTTAACCATTTGAAATACCTATCTTGATAAAATAAAAAAGCCATGAACCTTTTTTTTGATGATCCATGGCTTTGAAACTATGCTATAGACAATAATTATTATCTGTACCAATATTCGTTTCCCAACTTATCGATATATCCTTTGCGAGGCACACCATCTTCATCACGCACCACAAACTCGTATTTGCCAAAGTGCATAATAATCTCATCATACTTAAAAGGTGTAACAAAAGCACCTTGTGTGGTAACGAAAGCCCATTTGTCGCCTTTACGAACTGCGCCAAACAATGCCAAATATCTGAGCTTTGTATAATCTATCTCGTAATAAACTTCATCGTAGATGACATTCAGCAACTTTTCGTTTTTCTGTCCTACCAATCCCCATTTACCGTTTAGAGACACACCATACATACCGCCATTAGATTCGTACATGGCCGCATCATAAATTGGTGGTATTATCCATTGGTCGTTTTCATCCACATAGCCCCATTTGCCGTTTTCATCTTCGCCGGCATATATCATGGGAAACAACTCTTCTTGTGCAGTAACTGATGCAATTTGAACAAAAAATACTGCTACTAACAAAAATATCTTACGCATTTCTATGGTTTTATTTTGTATTACTAATTCTATTATATATCTTTCTATATCTCTACATATCAAAGCCTTAAACAACAAACATCAACTCTATAAAGATGTTCTACTGCAGTTAAAACTGCTTATGTTTCAAAATGCAAATGTACGATTTTTTTCGTCGTTGACAAAGTTATAACCAAAAAATATTATTCTACATTGTTTTTTACACTATAAATTCAACTACGACTATTGATTGTTTTTTGCATCAGACTTTACCAATTTCATAAGTTCGCGTTTGCCAAATATGGTATACACAATGTAGTGTGCTACAAAGTATACGGTAAACATCTTAGCTATATGAAAGTTAAAGTAAACAAATGCAAACAATACCACTATATGCAAAAACATCTCGCCAAACTGCAACAACATATATACCGACATAAACCTCTTGGGATTATTGGCAATAACCTTGTTTACACCGTAATAGAGCAGAAGAGTAATTAGGCCGAAATAAATAGGTATGGCAAAAAATACCGGCTCAAAATATTTTTCATTTATCAAAGCCACTACGGCCATTATGGCTAGCAGCACTGCCGACAACAGCAGTAAACGTTTCAAAAAAGTTTTCATCACTATACTATATATTTAAATTATTATCAAAACATGGATCCACTTCGTTTATACGTCCTTTCAGTATTGCAGCTACCTCGCGACACCCACAATCGCAAAAATTAACCTCATCACAACTTATGCACTTCTTAGGAATGTAAGCCCTTGTAGAAAAACTATTCCAATAGTCCACATCCGAAACTATATTAGTATCAAATATATGTCCTATTTTTCGCGGCGAATGATTGCATGTTCTTATATGGCCGGAGGGATCGACAACAAAAAAATCTTTTGCTGCAGCACACATTGTACTTACACGTAACCTCTTGTAGTGGTCTATATCATCAACTATACATCGTGGAAACTCTGTACCTACCGCCCCTATTCTATTTGAATATTCCAACACCTCTTCTGCTATATTCAACATCCCATTTAGCTGGTCTTTGTCCAACATCAAATCGTTGATATAAGACAGTCCTCTACCTCCGGGCAAAAACCTATTGAGCAAAACTGTATCGGCGCCTGCAATAAGCCCCATAGCCAATGTGTTAAACAGCTCGTGGTAGTTCAGTTTGGTAACAGTAACATTCACTGTGGTATGTATACCCATCTTCTTTGCCATCTCAAACCAGTGTAACACCCCTGCTGCATTGTCCACCCCCGTATGTTGGGCAAAGGTATCTACGCCGGGCAAACTCATACTAAGGTGTACATCATAATGCTTAAAGGCTTTCAAAAAATCGTCATTCATAGCAAGGCCATTGGAAATAAGTACTATGTCGGAACCTTGATTGAACAAATTTTCTTTGCGTATATAGTCGAGCAAATCCAACAGAAAAGGAGAAAGCAAAGCCTCGCCCCCTGATATAGAAATATTCCTAACCCCAAAACCATGCAATACTCCAAGGGCTTTCTTCCATTGGGTGAAATCCATTTCATCACCTTTCAGATATTTGGGATAACCTTCAACCTCTACCTCCCAAGGACAGGAACAAAACTTACAAAAATGGTTGCATTTGTAAGTCAACTCCAATATCGCCGTTTGGGGAACGGTATAATTAGGTTTTTTATTTGCAGTATCCATAGTTTTTATCAATCGTTACTTTTAAAACATTTCGTCCCATCTATTCAACATAGAAATATTTTTGCCAACATCATGCCTATTTGTAACAGAATGTTCCATTTTTCGACCCTTTTACCTATAAAAACAACTTATGCAAGTACCAAGTAAAAAAAGCTTATCTTCTAATTCACAATGCAATACACTGTAAAGACATGTGGGCTTTGATGTTCACAAAGATACAATATTTTATACAATTCATAAAGAGTTAGGGCTGCTTGGGCAATAAAAAAGTTTTTTGTACAGCTCTAATAAAATATGTTTTCACCCAAGGTAGCGAATAAAACTACTAATATTCAGTGCTTTGATACCTCAAAAGTAAATTTTGACATACACCGTAAAAATTCGTCAACCAAAGCAGTAAAAATTTCATCACGAGGAAGATTTATCTACATCAGGAGGGAGATGAATTTTCATCAGGAGGGAATTTCATCTACATCAGGAGGAATTTAAGGCGGTATATCGCCCTTTGATTGACGATATATCATTATGCTCGTAATACCCTATCATGAAGCAATTGACAATAGGGTATAAATTTTAGCAGCAAACAACACTACAAAACAATTAGAAAACCACGGTGCCCACTTGATTCATAGCTAGTATAATTTTTGGCTATCGACAATATTGTTTTTCCATTCCCAACAACAAGAAAACGAATATCAAAATACTATCAACAAAGAAGTTAAAAGGTATTTTTGTTCATTACAATGTTTTTTCGTAAATTTGCAGAGAATTTCATTTGACAAAAACATATAACTATGTATACAATCGAAGCATTACAAGAGATAGTAAACCAGAGTTTTGCAAACCAAAACTTTATAGAAGAGCCCAAACTTCTTTATGAACCCATAGAATATACCTTGTCGCAAGGAGGCAAACGCCTACGCCCCGTGCTTTTGCTAGCAGGTTGTGATTTGTTTGGCGGTGATTGCAACCAAGCCATCAATGCTGCCGTAGGCATAGAAATATTCCACAATTTCACTTTGCTACATGATGACATAATGGACAAATCGACACTACGAAGGGGGAAAGAAACCGTTTACAAACGCTGGAACGAAAACATTGCCATCCTATCGGGCGACACCATGTTTGCATTGGCATACAGATATTTCCTTAAAACACCTGTAGCTAACATACACAATATATTGGATGTATTTACCGAAACAGCTATTGATGTTTGCAACGGCCAACAATACGACATGAATTTTGAGACCCAACCGGACATACACATGAACGAGTACCTGACCATGATACGAAAAAAAACGGCAGTACTACTTGCAGGCGCATTAAAAATAGGATCGTTGTACGGCAAGTGTTCAGACGAAGACAGAGAGCACCTATATAATTTTGGAATAAACATAGGAATGGCTTTTCAACTTCAAGACGACTTGTTAGATGCTTTTGGCGACGAAAAAACTTTTGGCAAACCAATAGGAACCGACATCAAAGACAATAAAAAAACATTCCTATTCCTAAAGGCAATAGAGCATGGCAATGACGATGAAAGAAGAATTCTGAACGATTGGTTCGCTCAAACAACAGCCGACAATAGCGAAAAAATAGCTTCTGTTTTGAGTATATACAACCGGCTGGAAATAAAAAAACATACCGAACAAGAAATAGAAAAATATTTTTCGAAAGGTTTAGAAGAGTTGGAAATGATAAACGTTGAAAGTGAGAAAAAAGAACCGTTACGCAATTTTGTAAAACAACTATTGGGCAGAAAACATTAATATAGCAAGTATTATGAGAAAAATCAACAACCCATTCCACGAACTTCAAGGCTATAACTGCTTTGCATGTTGCCCTACCAACGAGCATGGCTTGCAAATGGATTTTTTTGAAGATGGAGAGTATGTATGTGCCAATTGGACACCTAAAAGTCATTTTGAAGGCTATCCCAACATCCTGCATGGAGGCATCCAATCAACACTGCTTGACGAAATAGCAGCTTGGGCTGTATACATAAAAGGACGCACCTCGGGTGTAACTTCGCGTATGAATGTGAAATATCACAAACCCGTAGCCGTCAAAGGAAACACACTGCTTCTCAGAGCAAAAATAACCGAAACAAGAAGACGATTTGCCACCATAAAAGCCGAATTGATAAACAGCGATGGCGAGGTTTGCTCAGAAGCAGAACTAGTATATTATATGTTTCCAACAGACGTTGCCAAAGCCCAATATTCATACCCCGATTATTCCAAATTTTTCGACGAAAAATAATAAGAAAAATATTACAGAATAAATAACTGATAATAATTGAGTTATGAAATATAATAAAAATAAATGGTGCAAAAAAACGAAAAATACTTTTTTTGTTGAAAATATATGCCTAAATTTGCATGTTGAACAGACAACACGAAAAATTAAATAACTAATTAATAATTAACAGTTTAAATTATCATGAAAAAAGTAATTGCTTTATTGTCAATAGCTGGATTATTGGCATTTTCCAATTTCAATGGCTTAAAAGCACAAGAACAAACACAAGCTGCTGAAGCCACAGAACAAACTACCGATAGCACTGCTGCTACAGTTGACACTGTTGCTGAAGCTGCTGCTGCTGAAGAAATCGTAGAAGAAGTTTCTACAGAAGAAGCTGCTCCTCTTACATTCCACCAAGTATTGAAACAAAAATACATCGAAGGTGGTGCAGGTTGGATGACTCCTATCTTGTTGTGCCTTCTTTTCGGTTTGGCATTAGTTATCGAACGTGTATTGTATCTAAACTTAGCTACTACAAACGTTGAAAAACTTTTGGCTTCTATAGAAGAAAATGTAAAGAAAGGTGACTACAATGCTGCAAAAGAAGTATGTAGAAACACTCCTGGTCCTGTTGCCAGCATATTCTATCAAGGTCTTGACCGCATTGACGAAGGTTTGGAAAACGTAGAAAAAGCTATCACTTCTTACGGTGGTGTACAAATGGGACGTTTGGAAAGCAATTTGTCTTGGATAGCATTGTTCATTGCTATTGCTCCTATGTTTGGTTTCTTGGGTACAGTTATCGGTATGGTACAAGCATTTGACGATATCGAAAGAGCAGGTGACATTTCTCCAAACGTTGTTGCCGGAGGTATGAAAGTGGCTCTTATCACCACTGTATTCGGTCTTATTTGCGGTCTTATTCTACAAATATGCTACAACTATTTGATCAGCAAAATTGAAGGCCTTGTAAACACAATGGAAGATAGTTCTATTACTTTTATGGATATATTGATCAAGAACAGAAAATAATAGTATAAAGGGCTAAATCTCCAAGAGAAATTCATTTCATTATAAACAATTTAATCCTTAAACTATTATGGAAGAGAAATTGAGAAAAATATATTTTACAATTGTAATTATTCTTGCTATTTTGGCAGGTGCTGCGGCTGTTGCATTTGCAGCAGGTTTTGACGCAAAAAAAACTTTACCTGATGCAGGAGTACATACATTCTTTGGTATAGCTTATTGGACTTGTGTTACATTTATTGCTATCGCAATCTTAGGAATGCTAGGTTTTGCATTATATCAAATCATTGTAAACTTAAAAGAACAACCTAAGA
>JAFWBF010000001.1 GCA_017507285.1 Bacteroidales bacterium
AAATTTAAAGCTCTGATTCTTTATCAGAGTAAACCAAAAATAGTCGTAATAGTGAATGATGTAAACTATAAATAGTCGATAATTATTAACTAGTCAACTTAAATCAGTCTCAAGATACAGATGTGACAACCTAAATCAGCAAAACACAGCGAATCCCAAACTCCCATACTTACGCACCAAAAGTGCCATACTTTTGACCCGTAACTCCCATACTTTCATCCCCTAAGTGCCATACTTTTGACCCATAAACCGCATAGTTTTTAGTTGGAGACTACAAGTCCAGAAGACTACGAGACTACGAGTGCTTTTGATTGTCGAACGGCTTTTTTCTCTAAGACAACAAGTCCACAAGACCACGAGTGCTTTTCATTGTCACACGACGAAGGACATTTTTTTTGAGGACAACGGACAACAGACCGGCTATCGCCCACTTGTTGTCTTGTAGACTTGTTGACTCTGAAAATCGGCGGCGACGTTGAAAGCCCTACGACCTTCCCACCCCTAAGTATCCCCCTATAAGGGGGGATACAGGGGTGAGGTCGGGCTAACAACGTCGAATTTTCAGTTTTTTTATAGTCGAAAGACAAAAGTCGAAGGGCAACCGGCTACCGCCCACTTGTGGTCTCGTTGAGTCGAGGTCTCGTTGTCCTGCAAAGCATAAGCGAAGCCCACAACCGCCTTGGCACGAAAATGAAAAAAATAAAGCACCAACGAAATATTTTCCCTTGGGGTAATGATTTATATTATAATCTATTACATAGAGAAATATAAGTTTTCAACCGGCGAAAAGAAATAAATAATGTAGAAAGTTTGGTAGAAACGAAGTTTTTTTCGTAATTTTGAAGTTTTAATTTGAAGACGTAAAAGAAAGGTATCATACATGATCTCAACAAAATACATATTCGTAACGGGAGGTGTTACCTCCTCTTTGGGCAAAGGAATTATATCGGCATCGCTAGCCAGCCTGCTTAAGGCCAGAGGCTATTCCGTTACTATCCAAAAATTGGATCCATATATCAATATCGACCCCGGCACACTGAATCCATACGAACATGGAGAATGCTATGTTACCGAAGACGGTGCTGAAACCGATTTGGATTTGGGACACTACGAACGTTTTACCAACGTGCCTACATCGCAAGCCAACAACGTTACTACCGGTCGTATATATCAATCGGTTATAGACAAAGAACGTAGAGGCGAATTTTTGGGAGGTACTGTTCAGGTTATTCCTCATATCACCAACGAAATCAAAGACCGCATAAAAGCACTTGGCAACACTGGTAAATTTGATTTCGTTATCACCGAAATAGGTGGTACAGTGGGCGATATAGAAAGCTATCCCTTCATCGAGGCTGTACGCCAGCTAAAATGGTTGTTGGGCAAAAACTGCGTAGTGCTTCACCTTACCTACATACCATATTTGGCAGCTGCCGGCGAACTAAAAACCAAACCTACACAACACAGTGTGAAAGAACTACTACAACAAGGTGTACAACCCGATGTGATAATATGTCGCACCGAAAAACCTCTTACCAAGGGTGTAAGAGATAAAATTGCGTTGTTCTGCAACATCGAAAGCGATTGTGTGATAGAAGACGGCGATGCCAACTCTATATACGAAGTGCCTATCAAAATGCACGAAGAAAAGTTGGACATTCAGGTGCTGCGCAAACTTGACGTAGAAGTAAAACGCGATATAGACCTTTCGCAATGGGAATCTTTCTTATACAAATTGAAAAACCCTATCAACGAGATAACTATAGGTTTGGTAGGAAAATATGTAGAGCTACAAGATGCCTACAAGTCTATTAGCGAAGCCTTTATACATGCCGGTGCATCGCAACAATGTAAAGTGAACGTAAAAAGCATTCACTCCGAAACCGTTACCGAAGAGAATATGGACGAAAAACTATCGGGCTTAAGCGGTATACTGGTAGCGCCGGGTTTTGGAGCAAGAGGTATAGAAGGAAAAATATTGGCAGTAAAATATGCCAGAGAGAACAATATACCATTCCTAGGTATATGCCTTGGAATGCAATGTGCGGTCGTAGAGTTTGCTCGAAACGTTTTAGGCTATGCCGATGCTCATTCGGTAGAAATAATGCCCAACACCACCCACCCGGTTATCAACATGATGGAAGAGCAAAAAAACATTGCCAATATGGGTGGCACTATGCGCTTGGGAGCATATCCTTGCAAGCTGGAAAAAGGCACCAAAGCCTTTGAAATATACGGTTCGGAAAACATATCGGAACGCCATCGTCATCGCTACGAGTTCAACAACGAATATCTAGAACAGTTTAAAGCTGCCGGTATGATACCTTCGGGATGCAACCCCGATACCAACCTGGTAGAAATAGTGGAAATACCTACACACCCATTCTTTGTGGGTGCACAGTTCCACCCAGAATATAAAAGTACTGTTATGAATCCACACCCATTGTTTGTGGCATTTGTAAAAGCTGCTTCTAAAAGAAAATAATATACAGATTAAATATATAGTAAAAAAAATGACAGACCAAAATATAACATATAAAGTTGCCGACATTAATCTAAAAGATTGGGGCAGAAAAGAATTGGACACCGCCGAAAAAGAAATGCCGGGCTTGATGGCCTTGCGTAAGAAATACGGAAAGGAAAAACCGCTAAACGGTGTACGCATCATGGGCTCGTTGCACATGACCATACAAACTGCCGTGCTTATCGAAACATTGAAAGAGTTGGGTGCCGACGTACGTTGGGCAAGCTGTAATATATTTTCAACCCAAGACCATGCTGCTGCTGCTATAGCTGCTACCGGAACACCGGTGTTTGCATGGAAAGGCGAAACATTGGAAGAGTATTGGTGGTGTACAAATCAGGCACTGACCTTCCCCGGTGGTAAAGGTCCGCAACTGATAGTGGACGATGGTGGCGACGCTACATTGCTTATCCACAAGGGTGTGGCAATAGAAAACGACCCATCGCTACTAGACAAAACTCCAAGCAACGCCGAAGAAGGAGTTATATTAAACACATTGAGAGCCGTATATAAAGAAAATCCAACCAAATGGCACGATATGCTTAAGGAACTTCGCGGAGTATCGGAAGAAACCACAACAGGTGTTCATCGCTTGTACCAAATGATGGAACGTGGCGAGCTTCTTATACCGGCCATCAACGTAAACGATTCTGTAACAAAGTCTAAGTTCGACAATCTTTATGGCTGTCGCGAATCGTTGGCCGATGGTATAAAACGTGCTACCGATGTGATGATAGCCGGCAAAGTGGTTGTGGTATGTGGCTACGGCGATGTGGGCAAAGGATGTGCACACTCTATGCGTACCTACGGAGCAAGAGTGCTTGTAACAGAAATAGACCCAATATGTGCATTGCAAGCAGCAATGGAAGGTTTTGAAGTAACCACACTGCAAGACGCATTGAAAGAAGGTAATATATACGTAACAACCACAGGCAACTGCGACGTTATCACTGCCGAAGATATTGCCAACATGAAAGATGAAGCCATCGTGTGCAACATTGGTCACTTCGACAACGAAATACAAGTGGAACGCCTTGAAAAATGGGAAGGAATAAAGAAGATAAACATCAAACCACAAGTGGATAAGTACATCTTCCCCGACGGACATTGCATATACCTATTGGCCGAAGGACGTTTGGTAAACCTTGGCTGTGCCACAGGTCACCCATCGTTTGTGATGAGCAACTCGTTTACCAACCAAACATTGGCACAAATAGAACTATGGCAAAACCAATACGAAGTGGGTGTGTACCGCCTGCCCAAACATTTGGATGAAGAAGTGGCACGCCTACACTTGGAACAAATTGGTGTAAAACTTACCAAGCTTACACAAAAACAAGCGGACTATATAGGTGTTCCGGTAAACGGACCCTTCAAAGCCGACCACTACAGATATTAGAAGTTCGTTTCATAAATTATATTATACATAGTGGTGTGGCTTTGCATACACTATGTATCCGGCCCCGTAGTTCAGCTGAATAGAACGTCAGATTCCGGTTCTGAAAGTCGGGGGTTTGAATCCCTCCGGGGTCACATAGGACAAAAAAAAAGAACATACACAAAAAGCCAACTTTTGTTATAGTTGGCTTTTTGTTCCCATTAAAACACCATTATGGAAAATATTGCCAAAAGGACACGAAATAAGAGAATAAGCTACGATGATGCTTTTGCTGTGAACGGCAAAACGCCACCACAGGCATTGGATTTGGAAGAATCGGTTTTGGGAGCCCTGATGCTCGACCAAAATGCCCTTACCAATACCATAGAAATAATACATCCCGAATATTTCTACAAACCCGAACATCAGCTGATATTTAAAGCTATAGTAAGTTTGTTTGAAAAATCGAACCCTGTGGATATACTTACGGTAGTGGAAGCACTACGTAGTTCCGGCAATTTGGAAGCTGCCGGAGGTGCCTACTATGTTTCGCAACTGACAAACCGTGTGGTATCGGCAGCACACATTGAATATCACGCTCGTGTTCTTTCGGAAAAATATATACAACGCGAACTTATACGGGTATCAACCGAAACACTTACCGACTCGTACGACGAGACCACCGATGTAATAGAACTATTAGACCGTACGGAACAACGCCTGATGGACATAACGGAAAACAATTTCCGTCGCGACTACTCGGATATGTCAACACTTATGCGTGAAGCCTACGACCAGATAGAATCGTCGCAAGAAAGTAAAAGTGGTGTAAGCGGATTGCCAACAGGATTTGTAGAACTGGACCGCCATACCGCAGGATTCCAACGTGGTACCCTTATCATATTGGCAGCACGTCCTGCTATGGGTAAAACGGCTTTTGCACTATCCATAGCCCGAAATATGGCAATAGACCACAACATACCTATTGCTTTCTTTTCGCTGGAAATGACAGGTGTGGAACTAGCCATGCGTCTGATATCGAGCGAATCGGAAATATCGTCGAGCTTGTTTAAAAAAGGAGGTATGGAAGAATGGCAAAAACAACAGCTATATCAGAAAAGCGAACGCCTAAACAACGCACCTATATATATCGATGACACCTCGCAACTGACAATTTTTGAGCTACGAGCCAAATGTCGCCGACTGAAACAGCGCTACGGAATAGAAATGGTGTTTATAGACTATTTACAACTTATGCACGGAGGTAGCGATAATAAGAACGGCAACCGCGAACAAGAAATCAGCACAATATCGCGTCAGCTTAAAGCATTGTCTAAAGAATTGAACATACCCATATTGGCTCTATCACAGCTGAGCCGTGCAGTAGAAACACGTGGTGGCGATAAGAAACCACAACTTTCCGACCTTCGCGAATCGGGAGCTATAGAACAGGATGCCGACATTGTTATGTTTATATATAGACCGGAATACTATGGGTTGGACTCGGACGACAAAGGCAGCACCCTTGGCAAAGCCGACATCATATTGGCAAAACACCGTAGTGGTGGCACAGGCGAGGTGCGACTAAGATTTGTTGGAAAGTATGCACGTTTTGAAAACGACTATGATTATGATATGGATGGAATAGGCAGCATGTCGCCAAACTCCAACTTCGATAGCGGTATGGGAAGTGTAACGATAGACTCCAAAATGAATACCGACGATGATGTTCCATTCTAAAAAGATATAAAGAAACGATACACATATAGAAAAAAAATAGTATCTTTGCAAACCTAAACAATAGAGAGATGTTAGAAAAATTAGAAGCTATAAACATTAGATTTCAAGAACTTGAAAAAGAAATGAATAATCCCGACATAATGTCGGATATGAAGCGTTTTGTAAAGCTGAATAAAGATTATAAGGATTTGCTACCAGTTATAGCGGCCTACAAAGAATATAAAGATGTACTTGGAAATATAGCCAACTGCAAGGAAATTCTATCGACCGAAAAGGATGAGGAGTTTCGCGAAATGGCCAAGTTGGAACTATCGGAATTCACCACCCGACGCGACCAGATGGAAGAAGACATCCGTTTGATGCTTATACCTGCTGATCCACAAGATGGCAAAAATGCCGTAGTGGAAATACGTGGTGGTACAGGTGGCGACGAGGCTAGCATATTTGCCGGAGACCTATTTAGAATGTACACCCACTACTGCGAAAAACGCAATTGGAAAATAGAGATAGTGGATTATACCGAAGGTACAGCCGGAGGGTACAAAGAAATAGTGTTCAACGTTATAGGTGAAAATGTATATGGACAGTTAAAATACGAATCGGGAGTACACCGCGTGCAACGTGTACCTCAAACCGAAACACAAGGTCGTGTACACACCTCGGCAGCATCGGTAGTAGTTTTGCCCGAAGCTGAAGAATTTGATGTAGAACTTAAGCAATCGGATATTCGCAAGGACACATTCTGCTCATCAGGACCGGGAGGACAATCGGTCAACACAACCTACTCTGCCATACGCCTTACACACATCCCCACAGGTATAGTGGTATCATGTCAAGACCAAAAGTCGCAGATAAAGAACTTGGAAAAAGCTATGGTGGTGTTGCGTACTCGCTTGTTTGAAAGAGAATACAACAAGTATTTGGAAGAAATGTCGTCGAAGCGTAAAACTATGGTTTCCACCGGCGACCGCTCGGCAAAGGTGCGTACATACAACTACCCTCAAAGCCGTGTTACCGACCACCGAATAGGCTACACCATGTACAACCTTTCGGCATACATGGATGGAGATATACAAGACCTTATTGACGCTTTGCAATTGGCCGAAAACGCCGAACGACTAAAAGAAGCTGTAGGTTGATAAACAAAATAAACCTTTTTCATAAAGAATAGGTAATAGTGGAAAATACAACTGATAACCTTTGGACTGTGGTAATCAACCCCACATCGGGCAACGGACTGGCCATAAAACAATGGAAGGCCGCCGAAAAGATACTGCAATCCAAAGGTTTTAATTATAATGTGTGCTACACCAAACCTGATGGCAAAACCATAGAAATGGTGAAAGGCATAATAGAAAATGGATGCACCCACCTTATAGTAATGGGTGGCGATGGCACCCTCAACGAGGTTGCCAACGGCATAATGCTGCAAAAACGATATGCAAGCCATGAAGTAAAAGTAGGTGTTGTACCGATAGGGACCGGCAACGACTGGATAAAGACTGCCAATATACCCACCAACACCAACGATGCCATAAACATTATATGCAACGGCAATACCTCATTGCAAGATGTAGGACGGGCCACATACCATATAAATGGATCCAAACACATACGCTATTTTGTGAACACAGCAGGTAGCGGACTCGACTCTATAGTAATCAACAAAGTAAGCCAAAAGAAAGCAAATAGTAGAAAAAAGGGTACAAACAAATTGGTATACATACTTACCCTTCTTGCCGAATTTACTAAATACAAACCGGTTGAAGTTACACTTGAAGCCGATAATAATACAACTCTGAAAGGTAACATGTTAAACTTTGCCATAGGAATAGGGAAATACAACGGCGGAGGAATGTTGCCCTTTCCTAATGCCAATACCGGAAACAATCTTTTTGAAGTGCTCTTCATATCCAATATGCCTAAAATCAGGATGCTGTTTGTAGTACCAAAACTATTCAGTGGAACGCTTGAGAAGGTGAAAGAAGTAAAATACATACGCTCTAAAAAAATAAAACTATCATCGGCCACACCAATATTTGCCGAAACAGATGGTGAGGTGATTGGTTATACCCCTATCCTATTCGACATCGAGCCACTGGCATTTTGCTATTTCTCCAAATAACTTTTTACAATATCATAAAAAAAATTCTTCAGAATAAAAATCATACAAAAAATGACAACACATACACCGGAATACTATTTACAACGCAGTATAGAAATTGCCGAAACAAACTGCAAAACAAATAATGGTGGTCCTTTTGGTGCCGTTATAGTTCGCAATGGCGAGATTGTGGCCGAATGTGGCAACAGTGTAACCACCACCAACGATCCTACTGCCCATGCCGAAGTAAATGCCATACGCCAAGCCTGTAAAAAGCTAAACACCTTCGACCTATCGGACTGCGAAATATATGCCAGTTGCGAACCTTGCCCTATGTGCCTATCGGCTATATATTGGGCACGAATACCCAAGCTATACTATGCCGCCAACAAGCATGATGCCAAAGATGCAGGTTTTGACGATTCCTTTATTTACGACGAACTGGATAAAAACGAAAACGAACGTAGCATATACATAAAACGAATAAACCTTTCCACATCAGAACAACCGTTCGAGATATGGAAAGGTATGAGCAACAAAGTGGAATACTAACCTTTATCGGCCAAGTATATCCCTTATAACCACCGAGGCACAATAGCAACCAAATATAGGTGGCATATACGATATGCAACCTATGGTGGTACGTTTGTTGGTAGATGGATCTTCAATCATAGCATCTTCGGGTACACGCTCGGAGGAATAGACTACTTTGAATCCCGTTTTTATTCCCAAACGGCTAAGGCGTTTCCTTACCAAATATGCCAACGGACAAGTATGCGATTTTGAAACATCCGACACTTCGACCAACGAGGGGTTGAACTTGCCGGCACTACCCATAGAGCTTACCAAGGGCAACCCCATCTGAACACAATGGTATATCAAAAAAACTTTTGGACTTAGTGTGTCGATGGCATCAACCACATAATCATAATTATTATCTTGTAGTATCTCTATCATACGGTCGTCGCGAATAAATTCAGATATCACACGTATGTTGCAATCAGGATTAATTGAGAGCAGCCGTTGCCTAAACACATCGGCTTTCATCATGCCTACAGTTTCGTTGGTAGCAATAAGCTGCCGATTTATATTGGTCCGGCTCACAGTGTCGCCATCAACGATGGTAAGGTTGCCAATGCCGGCACGACATAGCTGCTCCACAGCATAGCCACCTACTCCACCCAAGCCTACTACCAACACATGTGCTTTCTTTAGCTTTTCTATGCCTTCGGCTTTTACAAGCAATTCGGTTCGTGTGTACATATATTATTGTTATATCAAATTAGTGTACGATTAAGTATTTTTTCCATATTGTGTATCATCATATTTTGCAACTTCAACACCTCTATTTGCAACACATCGGCAGCTTTGTTATACACCTCGGCAATGGAGATAGAGCTATCGTCGGTTTCCAAAAAGAATGGTATATCTGTCATTTGCCTTATTACCTTTGAAGAATTCCCATTGGGGTTGAATAAGTTCTGTCCAAACGACAGCAATATACCTTCGTTTACAAGCCTGCGGGCTATACCTATATTGTTGACAAAACCATGTACAACCCATGCCTGTTGCGGCCTATGACGCTTTTTAGAAGCCAAAAGTTCATCGAAAGCCCTTACACAATGTATCACCAGTGGCTTGGCATATTGCTCCGATAGCAGAACATGCCTCTCAAAAACCTGTTGCTGCACTGCCATCGAAACACCGTGGTAACGATCTAAACCACATTCGCCAATCATAATAACCCTCTCATTGCCCATCAACAATTCGACTTCGGCAAGAGCACTTTCGACATCCACCTTGGGAATGTCCCATGGGTGCAACCCCACAGACAAAAACTGCTCATCACAGCCATACGGATTACCTATCGAATGACTATAAATGGAAAAGACATTAGGTTCCACTTGGGCCTTATGTGTATGAAAATCGACAAACATTCAAATATACTCTATCAAAACTTATACACTGCAGCAAGTATAAAACGAGTGTTTGCCACATTGTTGGTAGATTTGTATCTGTAATACTCATCGGGGTTTACACCGTAGCCGGCCACTGTGTATTCCACTTCGGCAAAGAACTGAATATTTGGCGACACATACCAGCCTATTCTGGGCTGTATACGCCACACAAAGTCTATATCCAATCCACGACCATAGAACAGCCATGTGTCATCGACCGGCTTTTCGAAACCTGTATTCTTGGCATAGCCAAAGAACACACCTGGACGCCACTTTCCTGTACTTTTACCAAAATCCAGCCATGCTGTATAGCCTCCAAAAGGTTGATAACTATAGGTTAGCGAAGCAATATCCAACGGACTTTCGGCATAGCCCCCCATAAGCAGGTGAGCATCCATATTTTGCGATACTATGGCCT
>JAFWBF010000171.1 GCA_017507285.1 Bacteroidales bacterium
ATAGGCGATTATCCTTATGGAAACCAATCAGTAATAGATGTGTATATTCTTGGATTGATAGGCGAATAGTTTTTGAAATAAATAATTATTAATAAAGGTACAGATATGAAAATATTAAAATTTTTGGCAAAGCCCTTCTTGTGGATAGAGGGTAGATGGAGTCGTCGTTCCAAATGGTTTAAAAGATTGGTGGTGATACTGGTTGTTGTGCCATCGTGTTTTGTGGTAATTTGTACTCTTTTGGTTACTGTTATTGATACTGCGTATGCAATTTATAAAGACTATGTTCCATACGTTTGTGGTGAAAAGCCGGTATCGGAACGTTTAGAGCTTCATTACTATTCTGATGGTGCAAAAAGATTGTACGACAAACAGAAGAAGAAGTACATAATGGACGATGTGTGTTGGGTGTCGAATGTGTCGGACGATGATACATTGGCAGTGATAGCTTTTCCGGGAAAGCGTGGCTACATCAACGTTCATACGGCAGAGATGGCTATAGATCTGCAATACAAATCGGCCTGGGTATTTTCGGAAGGGTTGGCAGCTGTTCGTAACCAAGAAGGTAAGGTTGGATTTATCAACAATAAAAACGAGGTGGTGATACCTTTTAAATTCGATGCAAAAAATGCTGGAATAACGACACCATACGTATTCAAATCGGGATACAGCTTTATGAGCGACAGTGTCGGACATCTTGGAATTATCGATCGCGAAGGCAATTGGGTGGTTGAACCTGCTTACGATTATATAGAACCATATTTAGTTGATGGTTTCAGACTAGTAATAAAAGATGGACGTTATGGTTTGTTGGATTCGGCTTCCAATGTGGTTTACGAACCAATATATCAGTCTATTTTATTAGAGGAAGACCAAGACAGAATAACGTTAATTACTGATACTGCCGGATGTATAGTTGACTATTCGGGCAAGGTGGTGGTGCCTTTTTTGTGTGATGATGTAACTCCGTTGGGCTATCCTGTGTCAATTACCGAAGAAGATGGTTATCATCACATTGAGTATAATGTTAGCGACTATGCAAAATATAGACTAAATTACTACTATGGATTACTGAATGCTAAAACCGGTAAGATAATAACACCTGCCATATATGGCTATATAGAAATGATTTCACCAACCTTATTTTCGGTAACCATCAGGTATACCGGTGAAATTTTGATAGATACAAAAGGCAATGTGGTGAAATAGTATGTGTGCCGACTAAATATATCTATCTAGTTCGATGTATGAAACCTTTTGGTTGAATTAAAATTCAGGATAGTTAGTTCAGGAAATGCATGTTTACGGATATAAAAAATGTATCAACGGACTAATAAAAATCCCTCACGAGGGAGATTTATCTGCCTCACGAGGAAAATTTACTTTCCTCGTGAGGCATTTTTAGCCTACATACCGGCTACCTATTGACAGTATATCATTACGCTCACGACACCCTATTATAAACGGATTGACGATAGGGTGTAAAATTTAAATCATCTAGAGGGTAAGCATGGTAATAACCAATACGAAATGAGATTTTGAGAGTGTAAAACAAATAAGGGTAGCACTTTTTTTACTTATAATTTGTAGAAAAACTTGCATAAAACCTTGTTATATTAGAAAAAATGCGTATATTTGCCCTTTGTAATACTAATCTGATAAAAGAATTAAACTCTTAGAAATGAAACGATTTAGGGCTTTAATGATACTTTTTGTACTGCTAAGTTGCACTGCAAAAACTTTTGCGTCGGACGATAAAGGTAAAATTGACGCAGGAAATTTGATAATAGGACATATAACCGATAGTTATTCGTGGCATCTTTTTTCGGTTGATGAACATCACGTGTGTATACCATTGCCGGTAATACTTATCCACGATGGAAACTTTGATGTGTTTATGAGTAGCAAGTTCCATCATGGCGAATGTAGCTATAAAGGTTATAAGATAGTAGGTGGTGGAACAAAGAAAGAACACATTGTGTGTGTAGATGAGCAGGATAATGTATTGTTGGATGCCGAAGGAAATGAAATTTCACCCATTGATTTGAGTATAACAAAGACTGCTGCAGGTATTATGATTGCAACTGCATTATTGTTGGTGATATTTATGTTGGTGTGCAAAAGTTGTAAAAAGAATAGCGGAAAGGCTCCAAAAGGCTTGCAATCGTTGGTTGAAATATTGGTTTTGTTTATAAAAGATCAAGTTGTATATCCTATAATGGGAGAGAAAAGAACAAAAAAATATCTTCCATATATACTCACATTATTTTTCTTTATTTTCTTTTGTAATATAATGGGACTTATACCATTATTTCCGGGAGGAGTGAATATAACAGGAAATATTTGCGTAACAGCGGTGTTGGCTATAATTACCTTCTTGATAACTACATTGAGTGGAAATAAACATTATTGGAAAGATATATTTAATACTCCCGGTGTGCCATGGTGGTTGAAATGGGGGTTGCCTATTATGCCTATAGTTGAATTTGTAGGTATGCTTACAAAACCATTTGTATTATGTGTCCGTTTGTTTGCCAATATGACTGCCGGTCATATTGTAATACTTGGTTTCATTACCTTGATATTTATATTTGGCAACATGTCTCCGGGATTAGGTTACGGGGTGTCTGTTGTATCTATATTTTTTAGCGTATTTATTAGTGCATTGGAATGCTTAGTATGTTTTATTCAGGCCTATGTGTTTGCAATGCTCTCTACATTGTATATTGCAATGGCCACAGAGGAACATCATGAAGAGCATGAGATAGAAAAGGCTTAATGCAAATAGAAACACGATTTGTAATACAGATTAGGAATAATATATTTTAATTAATAAGAAAAGAAATGAAAAGTATAAGAGATATAAATTTCGCAGGGAAGAAGGTGATGTTGAGAGTTGATTTCAATGTGCCTATCAATGAACAAGGAGAGATAACCGACGATACTCGTATAAGAGAGAGTATGCCAACGATAGAAAAACTATTGGCCGATGGTGCAGCTATAATAATAATGGCACACTTTGGCAGACCTAAAAATGGATTTGATCCTAGTTTGAGTTTGGCACCTGTGGCAAAACATTTGTCGAAAATATTGAATCGTGAGGTTATATTTACTCAAGAATTATTGGGCGAAAAAGTTAGAGAAATAGCACACAATCTTAAAAATGGAGATGTGTTTTTGCTAGAAAACATTCGTTTCTATCCAGGCGAAACTAAGGGCGATAAAGAATTGGCAAAACAATTGGCCGATCTTGGTGACTGTTATATCAATGACGCTTTTGGTGCTGCTCATCGTGAACACAGTAGCACAGCCACTATTGCACAATTCTTTCCAAATGATAAATATTTTGGATTCTTGATGGAAAACGAAGTTAAGAATCTTACACTTTTGATGCAAAATCCACAACATCCGTTTACTGCCATTATTGGAGGAAGCAAAATTTCTACAAAAATAGACATATTGGAAAATCTTATTCCAAAGGTTGATAATATGATAATAGGTGGTGGTATGAGATATACCTTTACAAAAGCCTTGGGTGGAAAGATTGGTAAATCATTGTGCGAAGATGATAAGTTAGATGAAGCACGTTTGTTGATGGAAAAGATGAAAGCATCCAACGTGAAACTTTATTTGCCTGCCGATAGTGTTGTGGCTGACGATTTTTCTAACGATGCCAACACCCAGATAGTACCAAGTGATCAAATACCCGATGGTTGGGAATCGTTGGATTGTGGTCCGGAGGCGATAAAAGCATTTAGCGAAGTTATAACAAATTCCAAAACAATATTGTGGAATGGTCCTATGGGAGTATTTGAAATGCCAAACTTTGCCAAAGGTACTTTTGCAGTAGGTGAGAGCGTAGCCAAGGCTACGGCCAATGGAGCTTTCAGTGCTGTAGGTGGTGGCGATAGTGTTGCTGCTGTTAAACTGCTTGGTATTGGCGACAAAATGAGTTATGTAAGTACCGGTGGAGGAGCTATGCTTGAATATTTGGAAGGTAAAGAACTGCCAGGTATAAAGGCTATAATGGAATAAGATATATTCATTGCAAAAACATAATAAAAGAATATTTGTGATTAAAGATATAAAACTCTGCAAAAATGAATAGAACAGTAAAGCTAACATTTTGGGGCGTTGTAGCGGTAGTTGTAATTATTTTGGCACTTATGTTTGGTATTCCTATGTATAGGGTATGGTCGCAGGAAATGTCGGGACGTGCAGAATATGCAAAAGCCGAGCAAAACAGAAAGATTAAAATAGAAGAAGCAAAGGCATACCTTGAGGCTGAAAAATTGAATGCACAAGCAGAGGTGGAACGCGCCAAAGGTGCTGCTCAAGCTATTGAAATAGAAAATGGAAAACTTACTTCTACCTATATTCAATATCTTTGGGTAAGACAACAAGGCAACAACAATGTTGAGAAAATAATATACATACCCACAGAAGCAAGTATGCCTATATTAGAAGCAAAGAATTAACTTACATACACATTATATTTAGGTAAAACAAAACGAATGTGTAATCCTGAAATGAATTGCACATTCGTTGTTTTATGAGAGATACGACGATGAAAGATATATTGTTAAGAGCCGTGGAGCCTCAGGATATTGATGTTATCTACACATGGGAAAATGACGAAGATATATGGGAAACTAGCGAAACACACAAGCCATTTTCACGTTATATGTTGGAACAATATATAATATCCGAACAAAATTCGGACATTCACTCGTTGAAACAACAGAGGTTGATGATTGATACAGAAATAGATGGTAGTGTGGTAACAGTGGGATGTGCAGATGTATTTGATTATAATCTGTTTCACCGCCGTGCGGGAATAGGAATACTTATTGATAAGAAATATAGGGGAAGGGGATTGGCTACAGCTACAATAGGTAAGTTATGTGATTATTGTTGGAGGTATTTGCATCTTCATTCGCTTTATGCCAATATAGCCGTGGATAATATTTCAAGTATAAGAGCTTTTGAAAAAAATGGTTTTTTATTGATAGGGACAAAGAATGATTGGGTATATGATGGCGAAGGCTTTCATGATGAATATATGTTTCAAAAAATACTAAAAAAGAAGAATGTCGAAATCGAAAAACAAAATATCGTATAAGCAAGTGCTTATTGGTTTAGCAATATTGATAGGAGTAGTGTTGGGACTAACAATAGGTATATACAATTTTTTTAAACACAATAATATACCTATAACAGAGGATTATTATCTGTATATACACAAAGGCACAACATATACCGATGTTCTAGATAGTTTGCAGGTACATGGCTGTATTGTTGATTCGGCCTTTTTCAATTGGTTGGCCAATAGGAAGTCTTATCCTCAAAATGTAAAACCGGGTAGATATAAAATTGTTCCAAATATGAGTATCAATACATTGTTGAATAATCTGAGAGCGGGAAACCAAGAGCCTATGAAAGTGGTGATAGGCAAATTTCGTTCAAAAGAAAAGATGGCACAACTTATATCGCATAAGTTGGAATTTGATTCGGTTGATTTTATGAAAGCTTTGAATAATGATACATTGTTGGATAGTTTCGGTTTGATAAAAGAAAATGCCTTAACTCTTTTTATTCCAAATACCTATGAGGTATATTGGAATATAACTCCTGAAGATTTTCTTTGGCGAATGTATAAAGAAAAGGAACGTTTTTGGGATAAGAAGGATAGGTGTGAAAAGGCCGAGAAGATGAATATGACAGAGATAGAGGTGATGATTTTGGCTTCCATAGTAGATGAAGAAACAAATAAAAATGATGAAAAACCGATGGTTGCAAGTGTCTATTTGAACCGTTTGAGAAAGGGATATCTTTTGCAGGCAGACCCTACTGTACGCTTTGCAATACAGAATTTTGACATAAAACGAGTACTTAATAAACACCTCAAGCATGATAGTCCATACAATACTTACATATATAAAGGACTGCCACCAGGTCCAATATGTATACCTTCAATAGCTTCGATAGATGCGGTACTTGAAAACAAACAAACGGATTATATGTTTTTTTGTGCCAAAGAAGATTTCTCTGGCTACCACAATTTTGCCATTACACATGCAGAGCATGTGCGAAACGCTCGTAAATTTCAGAAGGCACTGAATGAAAGAAAGATTTTTGAATAATAGACTTTTCCATTCGATGCAATGACACTGTCGCAACAAACATCTTGGCTGATGCTGTAAATTCCCTCACGTAGTAGATACATCTCCCTCGTGATGTAGATGAAATTTCATCGTGATCTAAATTTATCTCCCTTGCGATGGAATTTATATATGTAATAGCAGATAAGTTCCAATAAGAAACGCAACTTTTTGAGTAAAAAAAAGAGCTAAAAAGATTTTTTTTACCACAAAAGAAGTAGTAGTATATATATATACAACTAGTTGTAGAATATATATCTTATCTTTATGGCATGTATATTGGCCCTCCTAATTATTATAGTCTATACCTTATACAGTGGAAAAACTGAAATGAAAATATAGAATGCTTAATATTGAAAATCAATATGTATTTCTTTGTAAAAACAATTAAATTATTTACACGGGTATAAACCTAAGGTTTACGACCTGTAACTGCCATATTTTTGACTCGTAATTCTGTGGTTTACGTCTCAAAAGTCTTATGCTTGGCAAAATAATGTCGAAACTATCTGAAATTTTTGCTTCTTTTTTCTTGCTCTTTCTTTAGGCAACTTCTAAAAATTCCACGTTTCGGAATAATAGAAAGATATTTTTTGAACTTTTGCGTGTTTTGCGTTTTTTTTCTTGAAATCTTTTTATTTCTTTTTTCAATTACATAGCTTGCTATGCTCAATCAAAAGAAATGTATTGTAGAGACGCACGGCAGTACGTCTCTACAGATAAAAAATCCATAAATCACATGCAAAGCAATTTTTAGAAAATGCCTTTATTTATTTTCTTGATTTTTGTGTCAACTTTTTGGGGCTATGAGACACATTTGTTACTGACAAGAAAAAAATCAATATTTCAATAAACCATTGATAGATGGTTTTACATAGTAATTACAAGCTGAAACCTTTTGATTTGATAGAACTAAATTTGTATTGAGTTTGACAATAATAGATGAATTAAATATTGTAAATCAGAAGTTTTTTTTGTTGTAGTGAAAAATAACTGCATTCAATTATTAGTATGTGATAAAATATTCGTATCTTTGCAGATTATTTCAAAAACAGAAAATACAATGAAGAGAATTTTATGTTTGTTTTTCTGCATCAGCATGGTTATATGCAATGCACAGGATAAAGGCGGTCTTACTGCAAAGGTGTTTATACAGGAAATATCGAAGAAATCTGCTATTGAGGGATATTCTAAAGAACTTTCCAAACGTTATCCTATTACTATACATAAGGGTGAGACTTATGTAGGGATAGTGGCAAAAGTGTCGCCAAACTTTTCAAAAGAAGAGTTTAAAAAGGAAGGAATAAGAGTGAATTCACAGATAGCAAATATTGTTTCAATGCGTGTCCCTATCAATAAAATGTATATATTGGAAGCTCATGCCGATATATTGCACTATGATATAGCTCGCAAGGTGGTTCCACAATGTGATAATGCTCGCTACGATACACGTGCCGATAGTGTGCAACATGGATTAGGTCTTCCGATGGCCTATACGGGCAAAGATGTATTGATAGGTGTAACTGATTGGGGATTTGATTATACCCACCCAAATTTTTATGATACCACATATAAATATTTGCGTATCTATAAGGCTTGGGATCATTTTAAATTGTCGGGACCTGCACCGGAAGGGTTTGATTATGGTACAGAATATAGAACACCAGAACAACTTAAAAATGCTCAGTGTGATACATCAGGATTATATGACTACGGTACTCATGGTACACACGTTGCCGGTATAGCAGGTGGTAGTGGAGCTGGTACGCAATACAGAGGGATGGCACCCGAAGCGCAATATTTGTTTGCATCATTTCTATTGGACGAAGCAGCGGCTTTGGACTGTTTTGCATGGATGAAAAATCAAGCCGACAGTGCACAAAAAAGATTGGTTATCAATATGAGCTGGGGTATGTATTCGATGGGTAGTATGGATGGTAATTCGATGCTCAGCCAAGCTATCGACGAGTATTCCAACCAAGGTGTTACCTTTGTTTCGAGTGCTGGAAACAATGGCGATGAGAATTTTCATATAAGCAAGGCGTTTAATGATACAATAGATACATTGAGAACTATTGTGGGATTTCATGGCTCGGCAGTAGGTCAATCAGTTACTTTTTGGGGAGAACCTTACAAATCGTTCGAAGCCGGACTGGGTATTGCTGTAGGTGATTCGGTAGTAGTGCGTTCGCCGTTTTACGCCACAAACGATACTCGTACTTTGATAGACACTTTTCTAACTATAGGCACAGATACTATTCCATACCGTATAACCAAGGATGGTGAAGATTTTTATAGCCATCGTCCCTGTTTGGTTATCACAGTAATGAAGTATAGTGGGAACTATGGATTGCATGTATTTGCCACAACTCAGAATCAAGTATTGCATGGATGGAATTTGGTGGAATTGGAAAACCATGCTGGAAACTGGGGAACTCCTTTGTCGTCCAACCGTTTGGAAGGTTACACTAATGGTGATCCTTATTATGGTATAGGGGAACCTTCATGTGCAAGAAGTTGTATAACCGTGGCAGCGCATAATCCCGATCGTGGTACCGACAGAACAGGATCCATAGCATCGTTTTCTAGTTATGGACCTATAATGGGTGCCACATATACAAAACCGGATATATCGGGACCGGGAATGTCTATTGCTTCATCAATGAACTCGTTTACTACCGAAGAGTATTCTCCTGTAAAAACAATGAGGTTTAAAGGTAGGATGTATTCGTTTGCAAGACTTTCGGGAACATCAATGTCGTCGCCGGCTGTTACAGGTGTAGTAGCATTGATGTTGCATGCCAATCCGCATTTAACCCCTAGCCAGGTGCGAGATATTATAATAGAAACAGCCCGTATTGATGATAAAACTGGTGATTTGACAGATTCGGTGAGTGTTCGTTGGGGATATGGAAAGGTTGATGCTGTAGCAGCAATAGAAAAGGCATTGGACTATGTATCGATAAATAATATTGTTGAAACAAATAGTATTGTGGTATATCCCAATCCGGCCAATAGTCGAATAAACATCAATTATAATGGTGATGAACCTATAAGTGTTTATTTATATGGTATAGATGGTAGGTGTTTGATACAAAAAGGAAATGTTAGAGAATTGGATGTGCAAAGAATACCTGCCGGGATCTATTTGTTGAAAATAAAGACGGCCGAAGAGGCAATAACTAAAAAAATAATGATAGCTAAATAGTTATGTTGATTAAGGCTTTTAGAAAAAACTATTTCAATCAATGTCTCTTGATTTTTATCTTGAGTATCTTTTTATGGCTGGGTACTTTTATGTCTCCAGAATCTATAAGAAGTGTGTCTTCTTGTTCATTTTTATATAGTTATATATATGAATTACTACAGCCATTTCCTCTTCTAACATCGATATTGGCATATCTGATGGTAGTTTTTCAAGGTTTATTTTTTAATATGCTTTTAGTCAAACACAAATTGGTATCAAACAAGACGTTTTTGCCGATGTTTGTGTATGTATTTGTGTTATCTTCATCAGTACAAACGATAACTCCGGCTTTGTTGGCTGATGTATTTATTCTGTTTGCTTTGAATAATTTGTTGGATTGTGAGAATATAAGTAAATCGCAGTATAAGATATTTAATGCATCGGCAATGGTATCTATAGCTACTTTTTTTCATTCTCTATCGATATTTTATCTGATATTTATTATCTCAGTCATAGCAGTATATAAGATTTACTATTGGCGTGAATGGGTTACAGTAATTTTAGGATATGCTTTTCCTCAAATCATATTGTTGCTTTGGTTCTTTCTTACTGATACAACCATGAGTTTTGTCGATCCATCATTGTTTGACGTATTCACATTCTCGTTTGTATTTGATTTTGCTGATTGGAAGTCTGTGCTTTGGGGACTATTGTTGTTGCTGATATTTTTGGTTTCTATCGGTGCTTATCTTCTCAATGTTATGGAGAATATGATATTGTATCGAAAGAAATCAACCATTATAGCATGTATTTTATTGGTAGCTTTTGTGATTTCTTTGTTTGTAAAGGTCTTTCCTTTGCAAATGCAGTTCTATGCTATACCATTCTCATTTTTCATTGCAAGTTATTTATTGCGGCACAAAAATAAAGAAATAATAGGTGATATTATTTTGATTGTGTTTATTATAGTTGCGTTTTGTAATGTATATTTGGTATAAGTTTGTTGATATATAGAGAACGGATAATAAATTAAATTAAAGAGTGTAAGATGTTGTTGTCTCAATATACAGATAATAAAATAGAAGCAGGTTGTGACGAAGCCGGTCGAGGATGTTTGGCAGGACCGGTTTTTGCTGCTGCAGTGATATTCCCGAAAGAATATCAGAATGAGATGCTGAATGAATCTAAAAAGCTTACGGCAAAACAACGAATATTGCTCAGAACAATAATAGAAAAAGATGCTTTGGCATGGGCGGTAGCTTCGGTTGATAATAATGAGATTGATGAGATAAATATTCTAAATGCATCATTCTTGGCTATGAATAGGGCTATAGAACAGTTGTCATTGAAACCGGAATTATTGTTGATAGATGGTAATAGGTTTAAGTCTCAAACAGATATGGATTATCAATGCATTGTGAAAGGTGATAGCTTGTACGAGTCTATTGCTGCTGCATCTATTTTAGCCAAATCATATAGAGATGATTATATGTTGAAACTTCATGAAGAATATCCTTGTTATGGTTGGAAATCGAATAAAGGATATCCTACCAAGAAACATTATGAAGCTATTGCAATGAATGGAATTACGCAATATCATCGTAAGAGTTTTGCGTTGGATAAGCAACTTACACTACAATTCTAAATAATAATGTGTTATGTTTGAAACTTTGAAAAAAATAAGGCAAGAAAGACTTGTAAAAAGATTATCCTCGGTTAAAAGAGCCAGGGTTATGCGTAATTTTGATAATATCAAAATTATAGGTATAGTTTTTAATATAACAACAGAGGCTAATTGGACTAAGCTGTCTAATTATGTTAAGGAGTTAGAAAGCTATGGCAAGAAAGTCTATTTGGTAGGGATAATTGACAATAAGGAGAAACTGAATTTTATTATAACAAATACAAAGGTTACGATTGTACACAGGAAGAAGGATGTTAGTTGTTTTGGTATTCCAAAACGATCGCGGATGAAAAAGTTTTTGTCTAAAAAGTTTGATGTTTTGATTAATACAATTAACGATGATGATTTCTTTTCACGTATTGTAGCTTTGCGTTCGCTAGCAAAGCTTAGGGTTGCTACCGATACACCGGCACATAAAGAAGTTTATGATTTACTTATAAAGGTAGATTCCAAAACATCGGAAACTGAATTTTTGAAGCAGGTAATAAATATATTGTTTGACATTAATAAATAAGTGATATAAACTAGTAATGAAAGTAAAATTTTCAGGAACAGGTGTTGCATTGGTAACACCATTTCGCAAACAAGGAACAATTGATTTCACAACTTTAGAAAATCTTGTTGAGACAGTAATAAATTCGAAGGTTGATTATATTGTAGCACTTGGAACTACGAGTGAGGCTGCAACAATGAATGAAAGAGAGCGAACAGCCATTATTGATAATATAATAGAAGTGGTAAATGGAAGGGTTCCTATCGTTCTTGGTTTGGGTGGAAACAATACTTTGGATATTGTTGATAAGATAAAGAATATGGATTTTACCGGTATTGATGGAATCTTGTCGGTTTCGCCATATTACAACAAACCACAACAAAGAGGTATCTATTTGCATTACAAAAGTATTTCGGAGGTTTCGCCGGTTCCGATTATCATGTATAATGTTCCCGGACGTACAGCATGTAACATTACTGCCGAAACCACATTACAGATAGCTACCGATTGCTCAAACATTGTTGCTACAAAGGAAGCGTCGGGAAATATGCCTCAAGTGATGGAAATACTGCGTAATAAACCTGAAGGTTTTTCGGTTATATCAGGTGATGATGCTTTGACTCTTCCAATGATGGCAATGGGGGCAACCGGCGTTATTTCGGTGGTTGCTAATGCTTTTCCAAAGGAAATGTCTGAAATGGTAAATTATGCATTGAAAGGCGATTTGAAGAAAGCATTGCCATTGCATTATAAGTTATTACCTATAATGAATGCATTGTTTGAAGAAGGGAATCCTGCGGGAGTGAAAGCGGCATTGGAAATAAAAGGTATAATATCCAACAACCTGCGTTTGCCATTGGTGAAAGTAAGCAAACCTTTGTACAACAAGCTTTCTAATATGATAGCAAATTTCTAAATACATAATGGAAGATTATTTATCCGAGGTTCAAGAACGATTCAAAAAAGATTTGTTTGCAACCGAAACCACAGGTATTGAGATTATAGATGTTGGTGACCATTCTGCCAAGTGTGTATTGCATTTAACTTCAAAGCATCTTAATGCTATGGGAGCTGTGATGGGTGGGGTTATATATACTTTGGCCGACTTTGCATTTGCTGTTGCTGCAAATCATGCAGTGTTGGACACCGTGTCGGTATCGGGTGATATAAAGTTCATCAATCCGACCAAGGGAAAATCATTATATGCCGAGGCAAGATGTTTAAAGAACGGTAGAACTACCAGCTTTTATGATATAACAATAAATGATGATTGTGATAATGTTATATCTAAAGTTTCGATAGTGGGTACAAGGGTAAATATCTAGAAATAGAATTGTTTATGGATAAGGTTATTAGTAAAATATTGCTTCTATTACTGCTTGTTATATCTATTTATTCATGTAATAGTGGGACAAGTGAGTTAAAGAAAGTGCATTTTATGGGTGAGGCTCAAGGAACATATTATGCAATTACTTATTATGATACATTAGGAAGAAATTTTCAACCACAGATAGATTCTTTGCTTGATGATTTCGATCAAACGGTTTCTCTATGGGAGGAAAATTCTTTGCTACGCCAGATAAATTCCAATCAAACATTGGCGCTAAATCCGCTTATGGTGGATATGTTGGACAAATCTTTTAAAATATCGGTGCTTACAGATGGATATTTCGATATATCTGTTGGCAAGTTGGTAAAAGCTTGGGGCTTTAGTTTTACTGATCCTACAGTATTGGATTCGTCAATGGTTGATAGTTTGATGCAGTATGTTGGATACAGCAAAGTGAAGGTAGATGATGGAATATTGAAGAAAGAACTACCCGAAATAGAATTGGATTTTAATGCCATTGCACAAGGATATTCTTCTGATATGATGGCCAATTTTCTATCATCGAAAGGTATTGACAACTATTTGGTGGACATCGGTGGCGAGGTTATAGCTAAAGGTTGTAAACCTAATGGCGACCATTGGGTTGTAGGTATTGAAAAACCGGCAGAGGATAAGTATAGTACACAGAAGGTAGATGTAAAAATCATCTTGGACAATATGTCGGTGGTAACGTCCGGGAATTATCGTAAATATTACGAAAATAATGGAGTGAAATATTCTCATACGATCAATCCTTTTACGGGATTTCCTGTTTCACACACGTTGTTAAGTGTTTCGGTATTGTCGGACAAAGCATGGAAGGCCGATGCCATGGCTACTGCCTTTATGGTGATGGGTCTGGAAAAGTCGTTGGAGTTTTTAAAAAATAATTCCGAATATGATGCCTATTTTATATATAACGATAATGGCGAATATAAGACGTACGCTACCGAAGGATTCAAGAATATAATTGTAAAATAAGATTTATAAACATATAATTACTATCGTATGAAGTCGATGACAGGGTTTGCAAAAACTCAATTCGAAATAGAAAGCAAAACTTATTCTATAGAAATAAAAACTCTTAATAGTAAACAGTTAGATATTATAACCAAACTTCCTTTTCTTTTTCATGAAAAGGAAACCGAAATACGTTCTCTGTTGTCTTCTCTGCTTAGAGGTAAAGTAGAGTTTTCGATAATAGAGGATAGTGATAAATCTAACAATATATCATCTATCAACTTTGATGTTGCTCGTACCCATTATGATGATATTTTGAAATTGAAAGAGATATTGAATGCCGATAGCAATGGTGATTTGTTGTCATTGGTATTGGCTCAGTCTGATGTGTGGGAATGTGCAGATGTAAAAGAACTTACCGATACCGTATGGCAACAGTTGTTGTTGAAAATAAAAGATGCTATAGTTGTTCTCGACAACTTTAGGTTGCAGGAAGGTGAGGTATTGAAAAAAGATTTTATCTATCGTATAGATTTGATCGAATCGAAATTGGAAAAGATACCTCCATACGAAGATGAGCGTATTGCCACAGTGAAAGAACGTATGAGAAAGTATTTGCTCGACTTAGATATACCTGTTGATGAGAATCGGTTTGAGCAAGAGATTATTTATTACCTAGAAAAGTTTGATATTACCGAAGAGAAAGTGAGGTTGAGAAAACATATTAATTATTTCAGAGAGGTGATGGATGAACAGGAAGGTATTGGTAAAAAATTGGGATTTGTGGTTCAGGAGATAGGACGCGAGATAAATACGTTGGGCTCTAAGGCCAATCATGCCGATATTCAACGTATAGTGGTTGAAATGAAAGATGAATTGGAAAAGATAAAAGAACAATTGGGAAACATATTATAAACTATAATAACGATAAAATGAAAAGAATACTTGGAATGGGTAATGCACTTACTGATGTGTTGGTGCAATTGGACAACGAAACTCATCTTGAAAACCTAGGTTTGCCTAAAGGAAGTATGCAGTTGGTAGATTCTGACAAGAATGCTGCTGTGCAAGAATATATTAGAAATATGTCTAAACAGATGATAGCCGGAGGTTCGGCTAGTAATACTATGAGAGGTATTGCTTGTTTGGGTGGCTATTCAACATTTGTAGGTATGGTGGGTAAAGATGAGGTAGGTAAGGTATTTGAACAAGAACTTAAGGATACAGGAGTGTCTACGAACCTTTTTTTCAGTAATATCCCTAGTGGTACTGCCACTGCTTTTATATCGCCTGATGGCGAACGTACTTTTGCCACTCATTTGGGTGCTGCAATAGGTATGACAGCAGAACTTCTTACACCCGAGTTGTTTAAAGGATATGATATATTTCATATAGAAGGTTATTTGGTGCAAAATCATGACCTCATACGCAAAGCAGTGCATATAGCCAAATATGGAGGATTGAAGGTGTCGCTTGATTTGGCTAGCTACAACGTGGTTGAAGAGAATTTGGATTTTCTTCAAACATTGGTTAGAGACTATGTGGATATACTG
This sequence comes from Bacteroidales bacterium, assembly GCA_017507285.1. Lineage (GTDB taxonomy): Bacteria > Bacteroidota > Bacteroidia > Bacteroidales > P3 > HGM05376. The sequence continues at coordinate 15,408 of JAFWBF010000171.1, forward strand.
TTTGCCAACGAAGAAGAAGCACTGGCTTTTACAGGAAAGGAACCCGAAGAGGCTCTTGATATTATATCAAAAATGGTGGAATATGCAATAGTAAAGGTTGGTAAAAAAGGTTCGTTGATAAAATATAAAGGTAATGTCGTGTCTGAAGGTATTACAGATAATAAGAGAGTAGATACCACCGGTGCCGGCGATTTTTATGCTGCAGGATTTTTGTATGCTTTGGCCAATGGTATGACGGTCGAGAAAGCTGCTCATTATGGCAAGATATTATCAGGTAATATTATTGAAGTAGTAGGAGTGAAACTGACAGACGAACAATGGAATAACATTAAGCGAATGTTATGATAAAGCCCGAAACCATCGAAAGAATAATGGATGCCGTTCGCATCGAAGATGTAGTAAGCGAGTTTGTAACTCTCAAGCGGAGAGGTGCAAACTTGCTTGGTTGTTGTCCGTTTCATAACGAGAAAACACCATCGTTTACGGTGTCGCCGGCCAAGGGCATATTTAAATGTTTTGGTTGTGGCGAAGCCGGAAACAGCGTCCATTTCTTGATGAAGCACGAGCATTTTTCCTATCCCGAAGCCCTAAGATATTTAGCCAATAAGTATAATATCGAAATAGAAGAGGAGCAACTTACTCCGGATCAGATAGAAAAACAAACAGAGCGTGAAGCATTATTTAGCGTAAGCGATTTTGCACAAAAATATTTTGCCGACTTGCTTTATAATGATGAAGCCGGCCGTGCAATAGGGTTGAGCTACTTTTACGAACGAGGTCTTAGCGATAATATCATCAAGCGTTTTGGGCTTGGATACTGCTTGGATGATTGGGAAAACTTTACACGTCATGCTATATCAAATGGGTATAGCGAGAATGTGTTGGAAAAAACAGGACTTACGATATTTAAGGACGATGGCAAACGATACGACCGATTTCGCGGAAGGGTGATGTTTCCCGTTTTTAGTGTAAGCGGAAAGGTCTTAGGTTTTAGTGGTAGGGTGCTCTCGTCCGAGAAGCA
>JAFWBF010000172.1 GCA_017507285.1 Bacteroidales bacterium
CGAAGAACTTATAGAAGACAATGCCAACCAAGCAATAAAAACAGCATGTGCCGAAACCAACTGTATGGTAAAAGAATACACTGCAGCCCCATACCTTTCGGCCGACAAAAAACCGGTGGGACACGAATGGATAATAGAGTTTGAGCAGGAACCGGCCGACAAAGAGCTGTTTGCCGAACTACTGGACAAAGCTCTGAAAGCCACCAACTCCGACTACGAAGCCAAACGATACAAAAACCTTATACTACAAAAACCCGTTATAAACTTTGTGCCAAACGGAACGTTTATGAAATGGCTCAAAGAAAACAACAAACTGGGTGGGCAACACAAAATACCACGATTAAAAAACACAAGAGAGATAATAGACGAAGTTTTTAAACACACAAAATAACGAACTATAATGACTATAAAAGAAATAGAAAATCAGATAATAGAAGAGTTTGAAGTCTTTGAAGACTGGATGGACAAGTACAACTACATCATAGAAATGGGGCGAGAATGCCCTAAGATAGACGACAAAGACAAAACCGAGGCCAACCTTATCAAAGGCTGCCAATCCAGAGTGTGGTTCAGTGCCAACCTGGTTGATGGCAAAATGGTGTTTGCTGCCGATAGCGATGCCGTAATAACCAAAGGTATAGCCTACCTGCTGATACGTGTGCTGAACAACCAAACTCCACAAGACATTGTGGATGCCGACCTAAGCTTTATAGAACACATAGGCCTAAAAGAGCACCTCTCGCCTACTCGTTCCAATGGACTTACGGCCATGCTGAAACAGCTTAAACTATATGCTTTGGCATACACCACAATGAACAAATAAAACATATAATGACATGATACCGAACAAAGAAACTATAAAAAGTGCCGTTATCGACGTGCTAAGAAACGTACATGACCCCGAAATACCGGTAAACATATACGATATGGGACTTGTGTATGGCATAGAAGTAACCGACGAACATAAAGTTTTTATCACTATGACATTGACAGCTCCAAACTGCCCGGTGGCCGACTCATTGCCTATCGAAGTACGTGGCAACATACTTATGATAGAGGGCGTTAAGGATGCACAAGTAGATATAACCTTCGACCCACCATGGACCATGGACATGATGAGCGAAGAGGCAAAACTTGAACTTGGATTCTTATAAAAAGACGCAAATACGAAAAAAATCGTATCTTTGCAAACTCAAAACCATAAAAACAGAATACAAACTTAAAATAATAATACAATGAAATTACTAGAAGGAAAAACAGCTCTTATAACAGGAGCTAGCCGCGGAATAGGAAAAGCAATAGCAATACGCTATGCCAAGGAAGGTTGTAATGTAGCTTTCTCCGACTTGGTACGCAACGAAGTAATGGAAGAAACCGAAAAAGAATTATTATCATACGGCGTACAAGCCAAAGGCTATGCATCAAACGCAGCATCGTTTGAGAGCTCGAACGAATTGGTTAAAAACGTTGTAGCCGACTTTGGAAGAATAGACATACTTGTAAATAACGCCGGTATTACCAAGGACGGTGCCCTTAAACGTATGACCGAAGAACAATGGGATATGGTGATAAGCGTAAACCTTAAATCGGTGTTTAACCTTACCAAAGCCGTACAACCCATTATGTGGAAACAAGGCGGTGGTAGCGTTATCAACCTAAGTTCGGTAGTAGGTGTGTCGGGCAATGCCAACCAATGCAACTACTCGGCAAGTAAAGCCGGCATAATCGGTTTTACCAAGAGTGCCGCCAAAGAGATGGGTATCCGTAATATACGCCACAACGCCATAGCTCCGGGATTTATCATGACTGATATGACCGCCGTTCTTCCCGACAACATCAAGGAAGACTGGTACAAAAAAATACCTTTGCACCGCGGTGGCGAACCAGACGAAGTGGCAAAAGTATGCGTATTCTTAGGCTCCGACCTTTCGAGCTATGTAACAGGACAAGTAATAAACATCTGTGGCGGTATGAACTGCTAACCTTCTCTCCTTATTGCATAGAATGAAGTACAATAAATACGTAGGTAAACCAATCCGTTTTGGATTGGGAATTGTGGTGATAGCCGTTATGATAGCAGGTTGCCAATACAATACATCTGAAAGCAATACCGACAACTACTACACCTATACCGACGACTACAACCGCACTGTAAAAGTTCCCAACAATCCAAAACGGATTGTTTCTATATCGCCAGCCATTACCGAGGTGATATACGCCTTGGGTGCCGACGACAAATTGGTGGGCCGGACAGACTTTTGCAACTATCCCCCGCAAGTAGATTCGGTAGAAAGCATTGGCGGAATAAACAACTTCAGCATCGAAAAGCTGCTGGACCTTGAGCCCGACTTGGTGCTTATAGGCTCAATGGTAAACGAAAACACCGTAAACCTCATGACCAATGCCGGAATAACACTCGTAACCGTTCGCGAGAAAGACAACTTCGAGGCATTGTTCGACAACATCGAAAAGATAGGACTACTATGTGGCCATCACGATGAAGCTATAAACCTCAACGACTCGCTACGAAAAAAAGTAGAATTGATAACAAGCCAAATCGACACATCGGCAAGCAACAAACCCACAGTATATTATGTGGTAGGCTACGGCAAAGGTGGAAACTTTACTGCAGGTGGAAACACCTTTATCAATGATATTTTCGAAATATGCGGTCTTAGCAACATTGCCAAAGACATAATAGGTTGGAACTACAGCGTGGAAGCACTGCTCGAAGCCGACCCCGACTATATTATTATCCGTAGGGAAGATATGGCCACTTTTATGAACACCAAACCCTACACTTACCTATCAGCAGTGAAACAAGGAAGGGTTATACCCATCGAAAGTGCCTATATAGACCTGCAAGTACCTCGCAACGTTGATGGACTGGTATATATATACAATAGTATAAACAAAAAAGAGAGATAATAAGTGTGTCAAAAGTCGACCATAAATTAGAACGACAACGAAATAAAAAAGATGCGATGCAGGGCATCTTTTTTTATTTATTATTATTAGTGTCCGCTAAACAAAA
>JAFWBF010000173.1 GCA_017507285.1 Bacteroidales bacterium
AACCGTATCTCGTGGTTTTTCGGGCATTATGCCTTCTGATGGGGCAAAAGTCTTTATAAGGTTATAGCAAGAATATTGTGCATATTCCCGACGTGACAAGTTGAAGACAGAATCGTATAAATGAGCTTTGCCCGAGGTGCTGATGTTGGTAAAATAATAGTTGTATTCAACGCTGTCCAAGGGGCGGAAAACATCTACCCTGGGTATCCAACCACTGTTATTGTTGCAATACATTTTGATGGTTTCTATTACCGGAATGCTATAGTCTTGGGTGCTATCGTCGAACCTATAGCCGGTAAGCAATTCGGAGGTAAGGATGGTAAACTCGGCACTGTCTTTCATCGCCTTTATATCGCCGTTATATCGGGTACTACCCGGATTGTGATAAAAAGGAGTATAAACGTCAATGCCTTGAGAGTGGCGGCCGTATAGATATGCAAATCTGTCGGATCCTTTCCAATTGTATTTCTTCGGACCATAGGATATATTGGCATAGCCGTTATCTATCACCCAAAAGGAATCCTTCGTAACCTTGGTATAGCAGTATCCGCCTTCGTTTATAATTATGCAATTCTTGTCTATCGAAAAGGAGCAAGGTGCGAAAGCGGTATCAATATATGGTGTTTTCCAATGGATATTTAGGTCGAAACTTATTGTATTTATATTTTTCAGTTGCTTTTCGGAAAAGGAATTCCAATATCTGTTATTGGCTGTTTGTGAGAAAATAAATAATGGTTATTACAACCGTTACAAAGGCCGATAAGAAAATTAAAGCTATCTTTTTCATATTGTTAATCTTCGTTGTATGTCAATTTTATATCGTTGGTTCAAGTTTGCAAATTTACTGTTTTTTTTCGGATTATGAAAAGGTATGTTGTGTTAGATTGGCGGTTATGAATTCTTTTTGCTCTATCCTTCCGGCATGGATATGGCAGGGCTTTTGTTGTATTGGCGGTTATAAAAATATCTGCTACTACTATAAAAGTTTGTTCTACCCATAGTTAAAGTTGTTTTGTCCCACAGTAATTCTATATCCCAAGCCTTGGGACGAAAATTCCAAGGCTTGAAATATTAATCCCAAGCCTTGGGACAAATATCCCAAGCCTTGGGATATACTTTTGTAATGGTGAAAAAAAGCTTTTATAGCACCGGTAGGAAACTTTTATAGCGGAGGGATTATAGAAAAGGGTAGGGCAGGAGGGTGTTATGCAGGTGAACTATGTTGCAAAGCTATGGCAATAAGATGGTGCTATGACGGTGAAAAATTTGCGACACAGCCAAAATAAAAGAGCAAACTTTGCGTTGTATTCTACACCGTACACGTATTATAAGATTAGAGATATACATATTATGAAAGTTCAACTTACAAAACAATTCGATTTCGAGATGGCTCATGCTTTGATGAACTACGATGGTCATTGCAAAAACATACATGGTCATTCCTATAAATTGTACATCACCGTTGAGGGCGAACCTAATGCCGACACCTCATCGTCGAAGTGTGGAATGGTGATGGACTTTGGCGATTTGAAACGAATAGTATACGAAAATATCATAGATGAATACGACCATGCGCTGGTGCTAAACGAAAAAGCCGTGTTTGAAAACTCGTTAAACACAAAACTTATACGCACCTCCTTCCAGCCTACATGTGAGAATATGCTTATATATTTCTACGAAACCCTTCGTGACAAGCTGCCACAAGGTGTACGCCTATGCAAGCTGAGGATGTACGAAACAGCCACCTCCTATGCCGAGCTGGTACTATAAATTAACTAATAACAAACACCAACCTAATAGAATATGAACAAGAAGAAGATATATAAAATATGCATCACCCTTTTGCTTGTGGCGGTGGTGGTATTGCTGGCATGGTACTTCAAGTTTATAACTTTCTGTATCGTTTTGGCAGCTGTATTGGCACTTATGGGCCATCCGCTTATGAGGGTGCTGGAGTATCCGCATATAGGCAGGTTTAGGATTGGCAAAAGTCTTTCGGCAACCCTTACGCTTATAATAATAGTAGGGGTGTTATTTTCGTTGTTCTACTGGCTGTTCCCAATGGTGTTTTCGCAAGCCATGAAACTTGCCAATATCGATACCTCGAGCCTCGTAAGCTATGCTGAGCAATACGGCACCGTGGCCAAACAATACCTTGTTGATTACGGACTAATGGATGCCGACGCTTCGCTGGAAGCAATGATAAACAAGGAGATTGTAAATATACTGAAAGCTACCCGCTTTGATGTTATATTTTCCGATATATTTTCCGTTACCAAAGATTTGTTTTTGGGAATATTTGTTACACTATTTGTAACCTTTTTCTTTTTGAGAGACAAGGATTATGTAACCAAAATTATATACTCGGCAGTGCCAATAGCCTATGTGGACGAAACGGAGCATGTGCTTAAAAACTCGCGTTACCTTATCTCTCGCTATTTCATAGGTCTGCTATGCGAGATATTGTTGGTAACATTGTTGTTGTTTGCCGGTTTCAGCATTGCCGATTTTCCCAATGCGTTGCTGTTGGCTTTCTGTTGCGGTGTGCTGGTAATAGTGCCCTACGTAGGGGCAGTGGTAGGGGCAGGCATAAGTTATGTGTTGCTGCTTGTGTCTATGATAGGTAGCGGAGCTACGTTTGATATACTTACACTTACGCTTACATTTGGCGGTATATTTATAGCCACCAAACTTATAGACGATTTTATAATGCAGCCCTTTATATACTCCAAAAGTGTGAAAGCACACCCCTTGGAAATATTTTTGGTGATACTTATAGCCGGCGAAGTAGGCGGTATTTTGGGTATGATAATAGCCATACCTTTATATACATTGATACGCATTATACTGAAAGAATTTTACAGCAATTCGAGGTTTGTTCAGAACTTTATAAAAGGAATTTAGCCGTTGCTACAAAATAATTATGGCAAAAAACCGTTAGAGATTGCAAAAAAAAGTGTATCTTAGCAAATTATTTTTGGCAACGTTATGAAGCCAAAAAACGTTGTAAGATGTTATAGATTAAAGAAGTAATAAAAAGCAAATAATAATATAATAAGAGATGAAAGTGTTCAAAAAAGGAATATTAGTGATTGCAACTGCACTATTTTGTGTGGCAACAGTCTTCGGACAAGAAAAAAGTATCACTGTAAAAGCAGATAAATTGTTCGACCAAAAACGCTATGTCGAAGCGTTGGAAAGTTATCAAAGTGCATACAAAAAGATTAAGTCGAACAGAGCCGAAAAGAACAGAATTAATTTCCAAATAGGCGAATGCTACAGGATGATGAACAACTATCCTAAAGCCGAACTTATCTACAACCGACTAATCAAGAATGCAAGATATTACATAGTTGAACCAAAAATATACTATTATTTGGCCGAGATGTATCGTTTCCAAAACGAATTTGACAAGGCTACAGAGAACTATGATAACTATTTGAAGCTGCAACCCGACGACCAATTGGCACGTGAGCGTAGAGGTTCGTTGGTGGATTTGAGCCGAATGCTGTCTGATCGTACCCGTCATAATATCATTACGATGGATAAGTATAATACTGACTACGACGATTGGTCGCCACATTTTGTGGGCGACGATACTAATACTTTGGTATTTACATCATCGCGCTTTTTGGAAGAAGACGAAGCAGTGGATGCTTGGACTGGCAAGGCTTTCTCCGAATTATTTGCTATAATGCAGGATAAAAAAGGCAACTGGACATCGGTGGACTTGTATGAAAAGGGGGGTATGATAAATACTCCGGTCAACGAAGGTGAGGCTGTATTTACTCCCGACGGAAGCGTAATGTACTTTTCCCGATGCGATTCTAAAGAGTACGAGATGAAAGGTTGTTACATATACAGATCTACTCTTGGTGGTGGCGACGACAAGAAAAAGAGAAAGAAAAAGACCGACAAGAGCTTGGATAAATGGAACGAAGCCGAGAGAATAAACCTTGGCGATACAGCATTCAACTACTTGCACCCCGCTATTACTGCCGATGAGCTTACACTATATTTCTCATCAAATCTACCCGGTGGCGAAGGTAGCTACGATATTTGGATGGCAAAGAGAAATACAAAAGACGAAGAATTTGGAACCCCAATAAACTTGGGTAAGGTTATAAATACTTCGGGTCGTGAAAACTTCCCTACCATAAATTTCGACACAATGCTTTATTTCTCATCTGATGGTCATCCCGGTGTCGGTGGTTTGGATATATATAAAACCTACGAAAAGGGCGACAATGTTTGGGCAACACCCGAAAACCTTAAGGTGCCTATCAATTCCAGTTTCGACGAAATGGGCATAGTGTTCTATCCCGAAGGTAGCAACCCTAATTTCTTGGAAAGAGGTTATTTCGCTTCGAACCGTACAGTGGCTGACCCTCACAAAAAAGAAGATAAGGACGTAAACACTCGTACCAAATACAAACCTATCAACGACGACTTGTTCTACTTTGAACTTCCACCGTTGTTGTACTCAATAGAAGGTATTGTAAGAGACGAAAAATCAATGCAACTTTTGCCCGAAACAAAAATAAAACTTGTGGGTTCGGATGGTTCCGAAACAGAAACCTATACTGATGGAGGTGGTAAATACCGCTTTGGTAACGACGCTGTAAAACACAATGTGATATATAAAATGTATATCTCACGCCTAAACTACTTCAGCACCGAAGGTTCGGAAAGTACATTCGGATATACTACCAACAAGGATATTGTTCATGATTTCCGTTTGGAACCTGTGCCAAACGAACCTGTGGTTTTGCCCGATATACAATATGGTTTGTCTAAATGGGATCTTACAACAGACTATCAAGATTCGTTGACCGACCTCTATCTTGTGCTTATGAACAACCCAAATATAGTGGTAGAAATACGTTCGCACACCGACTGTAGACCATATATTGCTCTTACCAACGATACTCTTTCGCAACGCCGTGCCCAATCGGTAGTAGATTTCCTTATATCTCGTGGTATAGAACCCGAACGTATTGTAGCAAAAGGTTATGCCGAACGTGAACCTCGTAAACTTACTAAAGATATGGTAGTAAAATATGCCGGAAAAGAATTTAAGTTTGAGGCAGGTACTGTTTTGGAATGCGACTATATCGAACTCTTGCAAGGTAAGGATTATCAAGAGGCTGCTCATCAGCTGAACAGACGTACAGAGTTTAAGGTTATTCGCGACGACTTTGTTTCGCGACGACTTGTTGACAATATGGCTTCGGAAACTCCTATAGCCAAGGAAACCGAAGATGGAAAGGTGATAGACCTTGTAAACAAACCAATAGAAATAGATATGGGTAAGCCGGAAATTGTTCACGACGAAAATACTATACCTGTAAAGATGATTCAATCAACAAAAGGTGAGGTGGATGTTATTGTGAATGGTGCCAAGAAACAAATGCTTATCGATGAGAAATATCGCGAACCGGTGGCAATATCTTGGGAAGAAGCTATGAACTATATCTATCAGAAACGTCTTACAAAGGAAGACTTCCCCGCACGCGACGACGCTTTTGATTATCATGGCAATATTATAGATAAATCAATGGTGATACTGAACTCGGTTCAGATAGGCCAAAAACGTGTGGAAAAGGTTGAGGCTATAGTGCTGAAAGGTTTGGATTATAAGTTTGTGATAAATCGCTTGGGTTTGGAAGAATTTGGCGAATATGACTTTGATAAACAGAATGGTAAATTAATTTTTATTGATTAATATTTGAAGTTGATTAAATAAGCCGCAACAATATTGCGGCTTATATTTTTTCTTATGTCCGGGATGATAACTATATTAGGACCCACAGCTTGTGGCAAAACAAGGTTGGCAGTTAATGTGGCTTCTCGATTGAAGGGCGAGATAATCAGTGCCGACTCACGACAGGTGTTTAAGGGTATGGATATTGGTACAGGTAAGGATTTGGACGATTATACTATATCAGGAAACCATGTTCCTTATCATCTTATCGACATACGTGAGCCGGGATACGAATACAGTGTGTTTGAATTCCAGAACGATTTTCGGGATGCTTACTATTCAATTGTTCAACGGAAGATGTTGCCAATACTTTGTGGTGGAACCGGATTGTATATAGAGTCGGTGCTGAGAAATTATCATCTATCTGATGTTCCTCGGAATGATGAACTACGAAAGGAACTAGAACAATATTCAGATGAAGAGCTTACGGAAAAGCTAAAAACCTATATCTCCCTCCATAACAATACCGATACCGAAACACGCGAACGGCTGCTGAGAGCAATAGAGATACAAGACTATCAGGCAAAAAATCCTACTTCGTATGTAGAGTTGCCACAGATAGATTCTCTAGTGATAGGAGTTTCGTATCCTCGTGACATGGTTATGGATAATATATGTAGACGCCTGAAACAGCGCTTGGAAGATGGTATGATTGACGAGGTGGATAGATTGCTGCTCTCCGGCATAACGGCCGAAAGACTGATGAGATATGGATTGGAATACAAATATCTTACTCTTTACCTGCAAGGTGAAATCTCCTACAACGATATGTTTGAGAAGCTAAACATTGCCATACGCCAGTTTGCCAAACGTCAGATGACATGGTTTCGCAGAATGGAGCGTAACGGGGTGGATATACATTGGATAGACGGAACGATGCCTTTGGATGATAAGACCAACAAGGTATGCGATTTGTACACTAATAGATAGATAAATATAAACGTTTTACAAAATAACAAACAGATATGGATTTTACTATAGAACTAAAGAAAGGAATAGGCAATTTGATGTTTGACATGACCTTGGAGGAAGTTAAACAAATATTGGGCGAACCTACAGAGATGGAAACTATAGATAATGGTATGGAGGAAGAAACATTGGTGCTTCATTACGACGACCAAAGTCTGACATTGTTTTTCGAAGGAGAAACAAAACTGCTAAACTGTATAGATACCGACAACGAAGACACTGTTCTTTTCGGACAGAATATATACACTTTGACCGAAAAAGAGATAACACAGCTGATGATAGCCAACAACTACTTTGCCGAAGATATAGAAACAGAATCGTGGGGCGAACGCAGAGTTACCTTTATAGAAGGCAATATCGATTTCTTTTTCGAGAATGACGAGTTGATGTCTGTTGTATTTGGCAAGTAAGGTGTTATGGAAAATTGTTGTTCGTTGTTTTCAACTGCCTATTTTCCTCCGGTAAGCTATGTGGCAGCTTTGTTGCAAAGCAATAGTATTGTGGTAGAACAGTACGAAACTTTTCCAAAGCAAACTTATCGAAACCGAACGGTGATAGCTACAGCTAACGGATTGTTAAGCCTTACGGTACCCGTCGTGCGTACCAATGGCAATCATACATACACCAAGGATATGGCTATATGCTACAACGAGAATTGGCCTCTGAAACATTGGAGAGCTATAGAGTCGGCATACAATGCATCACCATATTTTTTATACTACAAAGATGAGCTGGAACTTATATTGAATAAGAAACACTCTACGCTGATAGACCTTAATATGGATATTATTGCCTTTGTATTTAAGAAGTTGAAAACAAAAAAGGAAGTTCTCCTTTCGGATGATTACGTTTCTATAATAACTGAGAGAACAAAAGATTATCGCAATGTTTTCTCTCCCAAGAATAAGGAAACTATTCAACTGCCACCCTACGACCAGGTTTTTACCGACCGTTTTGGATTCCAATCCGATATAAGTATATTGGATTTGCTGTTCAATTTAGGCCCCGACTCCTTGGGCTACCTTAAGGAGGTGGTAAGGATAATGCAGTAATGTATAATATTTTAGAAACATTAAAACCATGCATGGATAATTGGGAAAATATAATTGTCTATGCATGGTTTATTTTTATTTATTCTTACTACTTTGGAAAACTCTAGTTAAGCGATGTATAATCTAACACCCGATTGGTTTTAATTTCACGCTCTCGAAAGGCCGATGTTTTGATGTCTTTTTTTTAACCCTCTAATGTTCTCTACAGAACATTAGAGGGTTCTTTGGAGAAGCGTACAGAGTTCTTTGGAGAACATTCGAGTCTTCTTTGGAGAACATTCGAGTCTTCTTCGGAGAACATTCGAGTCTTCTCTGGAGAACATTGGAGTCTTCTCTGGAGAACATTGGAGTCTTCTCTGGAGAACATTGGAGTCTTCTCCAAAGAACATTTGAGTCTTCTCCAAAGACATTTTTAATGTTCTTTTTTTACCAATAGGAGATGCTATTTTGGAGTATGCCAATACAAATTGTCCAATATAGGTTGTGGTGGTAACTTAGATGGGGCAATTTGTTGGCTATATTATTGACAAACAACCTTGCGGATAGTTACTCCTTGGGCGGTGGTTATTCGCAAGGTGTAGTAGCCTTTGCTTAGTTGCGACAGGTCTATTGTTTGCGAGTTGCGGTATATTGCCCTCATTCGGCCAACGGCATCCAGCACTTCTATCTTTTGAATATCGTTGCGGTTGAAGGTGATATTGCCGGTGGTGGGGTTGGGATATAATGTAAGTGGTTCCGGTTGGGCAGCAGTTTCGATACCTACGGTTGTTATTGTAAGTATAAGAGTAACTATGCTGTCGCAGCCTTCAGAGGTTTCGCCTATGTATTCGTACACACCACTTTCGGTATACGTGGTGCCATTCCATGTGTATTTGTTTATGGCCGTATCGGCAATGGTGTCGTGTGCCGAATGGTTGATAGTGAGAATCAAAGTTATAACGCTGTCGCAACCATTTGCAGCTGTAAGTGTGTATGTTGCGCTATCGGTACTTTTGGTGTAGGTAATGCCGTCCATCCATGTTAGGCTGTCGCATACCACTTGAACATCGGTGCTTCCCGCAGTGGGAATAGCCGTAAGTATGAGTGTTGTTATGCTGTCGCGACCCATTGCTGTCACAACAGTATCGGTATATGTTCCTGCCAAAGTGGCCTCAAATCCATTTTCGCTATAAGTTTCGTTGGAGCAGATGGTATCTGCTATCGTATCGTGGATGGGATAATATTCAAATGTTGCACTAAAGGTAGTATCGCGGTCAATTATTATCGGTCGGGGATTGGTGGTATTACCATCGTTCCAATAAGCAAAGTAGGTATCGTGGTTTGGTATGGCCGTAATAGTTGCAGTATCGGCATAAAGGTATGTGCCCGTTCCTGTGGTAGTTCCCATATCGGCATTCGAAGCATTTACAACCAAATGATATTCTATTGCTGTAAATGTTGTTTGCAAAGTTGCAGTATCGGTTACGCTAAAGGCTAATGAATAAGCGTTGTGTCCAATGGGTTGGATGTGACTTATGTAGTTGCTATCGTTTAGCATTATGCTTCCAATTGTACTTCCCTCCAAAACAGTAACTATATAAGTGGCCGTCTCGCCTTGGGGGCAATAGCTTGTTTGCCCGCATATATTATTAGCACTACTGTCAGCTTTCGAAACCATGCCATGGCCGCTTCCAAGGCATTGGATGGTTATAGGATAAACTTTATTGATGACACATTTTATAAGCCACGAATAGTTAGAGTCTTGAAGCTCCATGTGTGCCCAACCATTGCCTACAGAGAACCAATTGCCGTTTAGGCATCCGCCGCTGTTGCACGCCGAGGCCGGATATTCTACATCGGTCGATGAAAAGATTATCCACAAATCTTGGGCGTTATCAAGAGCAAGTTCGGTAGGCAATGCAATATTGTTCCAGCCCCTATCGGTGGCAACATGTTCTTGTCGATGTATCAGATTGGTGGCAATTCCTTGATAAATCTTCATGATATAATTTCCTGTATCTTGTATATACAGCAGTATGCTTTTCAATACATTGTTGCTTTCCATTGTGTTTGCCGGCAGCAATATGCCCCATTGAAATGCAGTGTCGGTAGTGTTGTTGCCAAAGCTTGTTGCGAATAAATTGTTTCCGCAATACGATATTGTGTCATTTTGTATCTCGATGCAATTATTGTCAGCCGTGTCAATGTTATCCTCTTCGTTATTTTGGCCAAATATTCCTCTTATCATAAAGGAATATGTATTTGCGAAAGCGATTAAGTTTGCTCCTGCCAGAAGAGAATTGCCGCCTCCGCTATAGTACGATATAGCTGCCGGATATGTAGCATTGGTGTTGTGGAATGCAATCCAAACAGATTGGTTAGAATCAACAATGGCCGGCTGTGAGAGGTGTATTGTTTGCCAATTGCCCGATTCGGTTGCAACGTATGTCGAAGTATGTACGGTTTGTTCCCTACCACTGGTACCGGTATAAACAGTCAAATTATATGTACCTTCTTCGTAAACATAAAGCTGCACAGCAGTAAGCGTATCGCCATTCGGAAACAAAGAAGCCGGTAGCTTTATACCCCAATCGTCAATACCTAATGTGCCAAGGCACGTATTGGCCGAATAGCCCAAAGTGTCTCCTTGCAGGGGTTCGAATATAGCGGTGTAGCTATAGCTTCCACCTGTTGCGACAAATTTACGAGGGTTGTATTTGCTACCATCATTCCAATGTTTAAAACGGTAGCCATTGGCCGGTATGGCTTTTATTTCCACGTTGTTGTTAAATATATATGTGCCCCCACCTGTTACAGCACCGTAATTTGGGTTGTTGCAATTTGTGGTTACAACGGTATTGGTATTCCAATAATTATTTGGACGAATACCTATAATTGCTACATTCTTTTGGTTGAAATTATATGCGAGGTTTTCTGTTATACTTCCCTCGGTTGGATTTAATAGTCCCATCTCGTAATATCCATCGCAGTATCCGCCCCAGCCCCAATTGATATGAAACATGCCGTATTGGTTATAACCGTCGCATACATAGCTATGCCCGCCCATAGGCCCTCGGCCGGAATATAGTATAGGCCTATTTTGGTCAAGCTCACCCATCAGTACGGCCTTCCACCCGTCGGTGGAATACTCGGCTTGGGAAAGTACTTGCATATCGGGGCTGTATTTGAAATATTTGATTAGTGCATGTTGTGATGATGCATCTATCTCGCCCAACGTGCTATAGCTATGTGCGTTGCTCCCTCCGGTTGCCGACACTCCATAGTTCATCTCAATAGCTACGCCAATGTGGTACATCAGTGTTGCAATGGCGTTTATTTCCGTAGCACTACTGTTGGTTGATAACTCGTCGGGCATATTGTTCCAATCATAAGTGGTCGTCCCAAAGTTGGCATTCAGCGTGCCAAAACTATTGTGGTTATACGAATGACTGCCATAACCATTTGCAGGCCAGTTCCAATATTTCATTATTTGAGCCGTAGCCGTGGCCACACATCCGGTTGCAGAATGTTCATGATAGTTCCCATCGTAAGGGCACATACTATTGTAGTACACACCTTGATTCCACGTTGTTGTAAGCAATGGCGTTCTTGAACTTCTATAGCTCGCTTCGGGCATAGCACCACTTTTCAGAATCTGCCATTGCCTTGCAACAGCCTTATTCTCACCGTCGGATTGGCTTTTGAAGAATTTGATTTGTTCTTCATAGCCCTCAAGAACGGCTTTCACGTTTTGCGGCATAATGTCCATACAGAACTTGTTGCTAACCGAATAGCCCAATATAGGCACCGTACAATCGCTTCCCGATATCAAAATAAAACCCTCATCGCCAATGCTAAACACATAAAACTCTTTGAAAGGAGTACTCGATGTTATATCACGTAGTTCGCCATGATTTCTAACTTCGACCCCGGCTAAAAAAGATTCGCCCACACGCTTTGCCAAATTTACATCAACAGCTTCGGCAAATGCTCCAACCCACAATAGGATTGCACTAAAAGATAATATTAGTTTGTTCATCTTGGTTTGGTATTTGGTTATTCTATTATATAACACATTCTTACCTTTAATGTACAATAAATCCGATAAAATCTTTGTTGGAATGTTTTATAATGCCGTTGAAATACACTTTCGTACGACAAAGACAACTCGTTGCGTTATAGCTATATATTCAAGATATGGATAAATAAAATGGCTAAACATTTATGATTAAAGTAGGCAATCCAAAAACCGCTTTCCCCAAATAGCTTATCTAAGAAATAAAGTATTGCAAGGCAATCTTTCCCTCATCTAACGAAACAATTTGGTTTTGTGTTAGTTTTCCTTTGGCTTATCGTTAGTTTTTTTCTCCTCAGGTGCTGAGGAGATATTTTTCTAACGCTAGCGCAAGCAACAACCAACGATGATGTAAATTAGAGCCAACGATTGATGAAAATCAGTTTCTACTTGTTGCAATGAAATAAAAATTGTATCTTTGCCGAGTTGAACTGAACTAAAAGATTGAGTTTATTTTATTGTATTGCAATATATTAATTATACTTTTGATATTATGACTAAAAAGGTAAATAAAGTAATAGCATTGGGAAGTTTGGTGGCTTTGGGTGGCGGATGCGAATCTGCCCACAATATGTCAGAAACAACAAATACAAATGTAGTTGATACCAAAGCGCCAGCCGACAGCCTATCGCTAGTGCAACGTCTGAGGGAACTTACAGCATTGAAATACGATACAACTTTAGCCATTGCCGAACGCCCGATGTGCTATGTTATGGCCTCGCCGTTGGCGGAAGATTATGTATGTCCGGTATGCGATACCAAAACATCCTCCACAGCCTATGCCAATGGCAATATACGTAGCATACGTGGTAAGGTGGAAGAGATGAAGATGATGGGTTACGATGTGGTGTTGGATGAAAGTGGCTATTGTTCGCACTGTAGCGGCAAACCTGTAGAGCGTCCCGAGCTGGTGTTTAAAATTCGTTTCTCGAAAAATGCGCCATACCATATCGCAAAGTCAAATATCTATGCCGAATACGACGCTGTGGCATCATTTCTCAAAAGCAACAAAGACATTGCGTTGCTACTGAAAACCCGCAATGATAAAGAAGAAGTCTTTGCAATAATAAAGAAGATGACCGGTCTGTCGTATTAGTTGAACGTTATTATTACCTGGTCACGTTCTCTTAATCGCAACAGCTGTTCGGCCGAAGCTATCTTCATGGCTATTTGTATATACCCAGTAGATGACACCGTAACTACCAAGTCGGGGTGGCCTTTTGTATAGTGGTACGACGGGCATAGTTCGGTCACCTTGTGTATTCCGCTTTGCAATGTAACTTTGAACGGACGGTTTTGTGCTATTCTCTTAAATTCCTCGTACTTTACATTTAGGTATGCATTACCGTACGAGTCTATGTACATAATGTTGGCTTTTATGCTATTTTCGTCGTATATAGGGGATATTGCTTGTGATTTGTTTAGGCTTTCGCGTTTATAACCAATCTTTTCTAGCGGTGTGCCGTTGGCAATCATTGCAGCTACTTTGCAAAACAAATCGTAGGCCGCAAAGTTGTAGAAATTAGAATCCCAAAATTCTTCAATTTCTATTATTGAGGTACAATTGTCGCCAAATATAGAGTGGGGCATTTTATTGTCGGTACATATAAAATACTGTTCGTTGTATTCTATCACAACAAAATTAATGTCTTTTTCCAAATCGAAATATGAATTTACATCAATTATATGAATAGTACCTTTAGGAAAGTTTAGGCATGCATTTTTTACAACGAAGGCGGTGTTCATCATACTGTACTGTTCGATATCGTGTGTGATATCAACAACCTGAACGTCGGGAATACTCGAATAGAGCTTCCCTTTGACCATTCCCGAAAAAAAATCTTTGGTACCCCAATCGGTTGTTAATGTTACTATTTGCATATTATACCCTTATGTTGTTTTTGTTGTTATATTTTTAGTTTGCAAAGATACGAAATAATATTATATTTCGGTATATTTTTCTTTTAAATTACTTGTCGCTATAGTTAAATTGCTGAATATTTTGCAAGAATATATGGCTTAAAAATACTACAATCAGTGTAATAAATTTACACTCCGAGGTATATTTATATGTATCACGTAGTGGTTGCAACTGCATCGGGAGGAAATTTGAACTGCATCACGAGGCTGTTTCGAGGCCGCATATTGGTAGTCGATAGATGGTATATCATTATACTAATAATACCCTACTATTAAGCGATTGACAATAGGGTATAACGCGATAAAAAAAGTTAAAGTGAATATTAGATGTAACATTTTTGACGTTTTATGACATATTATAGGCGATATTGATACAAACAATGGATCAACAAAAGGAGAAATATGAGTATTACAACTATTTGCTAAACAAATGGGGTAAGTATATATGGCGTAGTTGTGTGGATGCCACATTGTGCTGGGGTACACACGACGATGCCGTGCAAGACATATCCTATAGGTTGTGGTATAAGTTGGAAGATATGGGTGTGGATAAGTTTGCCGAAGAGGAAGACCGTATGGTGAAGGGTGTTGTAAGGAATGTGCTGCTAGAGCATTACCGCAAAAGGGTAAGGGATAAGAGGGTGATTACCTATACCTCGGACATACAGGATGTGGAAACACCGACAGCCGACAATGGAAGTGTGATTGACGATATATTGCCTTTGTTGGATGCCGATGAGCGTAACTTATTGGAGCTATACCTGCAAGGCTACGAAATGGAAGCAATAGCCAAAATGACGGGTAAAAGATA
>JAFWBF010000174.1 GCA_017507285.1 Bacteroidales bacterium
GGTTCCTTGAGTAAAGCCGGCTGTGTCATATTCTACTATCCATTGAGTAGCAGTACCTGCCTCTTGCCACGAAGCGGTAGCAGTGGTAGGAGTGATGGCCGATATAGCCAAATTGAATGGTTTAGGACATGTAATTATAGGGCGAACAAATTCGTAATAGCGATTTGCGCCATGCCATCCCGAATAAGTAGTTGAATGAGCTGCAGTGTAGTAAGTTACTGCATTGGTGGTTGGGTTAATTATACAGAAATCGTTTATAGAAACACCCAAACCTGTTTGGTATCCTGATGGAAGTGTCGCAGGTGTATTAGCACCATATACCAATGCTACTTTGTTGGAATCTTCATGCAACTGTACTTG
Organism: Bacteroidales bacterium; assembly: GCA_017507285.1. GTDB lineage: Bacteria > Bacteroidota > Bacteroidia > Bacteroidales > P3 > HGM05376. The sequence goes on from JAFWBF010000174.1 coordinate 361, forward strand.
CCACATGACGTCAGCAGTAGTAGATGAAGACCATGTGTTTCCCATTTTGTATTCTACTACAAGAACACGTGCAGGAGCGGTTCCAAATACTTCATATTTGATATGCCCACCGGTACATGTTCCAATATCCTTAGCACATCCGGAAATCTTTGGCATATACCCACTGTTCCCGAACTGTCCATAAGAAGAGGAAGACCCCATAGCCACAGAGCCTAAACGCATAGACCCATTAGTATTTACGGAAAATTGAGAGTAAGTGTCTTCTCCAAACGCAAAGTTGAATCCTATGTTCATGACAGAGGATGCATAATCGTCTTGAGTAGCACCAAAAATCTGAGTAGCACCTGTTGTAAGTGTAATCCACTTGGTGCTATCCACTCCGGTACGGAAAGTGTAATCCACCAAGTCTTGTGCTTGCGTCATCCATGGAACCATCAGCCCCATGAACAACAAATTCAATAAGAATCTTTTCATGATAAAATCATTTTTATTAATAAATCGGTTAACTATACGTTTTCAAGGTAAATAATATGTTATTACTTAATCTTGAAAAAACATGGCAAATATACGTATTTTTTTTGTAATGTAGTAAATGGAAAATGTTAAATCTGAGCCCTGGCGGTTTAATAAGTATAAAATCAGTTTTTTAAGCAAGATAAAAAAAGTGATATATCACGGTATGGTTTTATTATTTATCGATAAATTGAATATTGATATTTCTTGATAAAACGATAAATTATGGTTATTTTGTATCTTTTTTATTTATCGATAAACAATAAATTATTAGTGTGAAACATTGTTGAATTTGTATAAAATCATTGAATGAATTAATGTGGCTTCTGAAAATTACTTTGCAGATGATTTGCTAAATTTTGACATCGTCAAACCTGCTATTCTAGGGATAGCTAACGCAACGGCATTGCTATTTGGTCGCTTAATTGCAATCTTCTTATGAAAAGATAAACCTTGGGGCGAGTGTGATTTTTTTGGAAGTTGCCGTAAGCTATACTTGCGTATAATTTATACCCTACTATAAATTGATTCATGATAGGGTGTTGTAAACGTGGTGATATACTATTAATCGTTGGCCAAATATATAGTCTCAAAATTCCCTCGTGATGTAGACAAAACTCCCTCGTGATGTAGATGAAATTCCCTCGTGATGTAAATAAAACTCCCTCGTGATGTAAATTTTCTGGTCAATAGTTACATTTTTAATTTTTTATATCAAAAGAAAAAGTCTGGCTTTTCGGATGCGATATAAGCAATTTCAAAAAAAAGTTTTGCAGTTGATTTGCGTAACGATGCCTTTGTAAGGTTAAAAAAATGCAAAGCATGCAACAGATCTTTTATTCGAAGCTGTTTGTTAAAACATGAGTTTAATTATTGTTTTTTTGGGCAATAAAAAAAGAAAGCATCGTCTCACGACGATGCCTTCGAATTTAACCGATTTATAATAAAAATTACTTCACAACTAACTTGCGAGTTGTATTGAAGTCGTCGTTATAGATATGTACGAAGTATGCACCCTTGGCCAAGTTGCTTACGTCGATGGTTTTTACCAACGAACCTTCGCAATTGATGGTTTCGGTTACAATCATACGTCCGTTCATATCAGCTACTACAAATTCTACCTTTCCGTTTACACCTTCAACCGAAACAGTGGCTTCGCTGTTGGCAGGGTTAGGATAGATTTGTACTTTTACGTTGTCGGTCGAAGCTGTGTTGATACCCACAGTAGTGCGGAATTGGATTTTGTTGCTCCATGCACTAGTTACGCCTTCGGCACAAACGGTACGTACATATACGTCGTAAGTGAAGTCAGATTCCAAACCTTCGATAGTATAAGTTGGAGTGTTTTCAACTACTACTTTTGTACCATTTTCTTCAGATACACCTTCCATACCGTAGGATATTTCCCACTTGGTTTGGTTGGCACCCGGATTCCAAGTTATAACAGCACCATTGGTAGATACACCGCTTGCAGTGATGTTGTTTACGCCTTCGCAAGTAGCGGTACGGAATGTGAATCCTTCCGACCATTCGCTATATACATCGGCTTCGACACTACAGTATGCTCTTACACGTACTGTATATTCGGTGTTGGAGTACAAGCCCGACAAGTTTACAGAAGCGGTAGTTACTTCTATAGTGTCCCATGCGCTAGCATCATTACCATAACCGTAAGCCACTGTCCATGCTTCTTGGTTGTTGAGCGAGTCGGTCCAAGCTACAGTAGCCGAAGTCATTTCGATATTGCTGGCTGAGAATCCCATAGGAGCCACACAAGGAAGTTCGGTGGTAGTGAACGAACCTTGAGCCCAGTTGGAAGCACTTGTCGAATCGCATATTCTGCGAGCACGATATTCGTAAACTGTTTCAGGTGTCAATCCTGTGAATGTGTATACAGTAGCATCAACAGCTATTTGTTCGTCGCTCCATGTGCCACTGCCACTAACGCTGCACGATATTCCATAAGTACCTTGTACATCGAAAGTAAAGTCGGCTGTTGTAGCACCCGGTGTTACGGTGGTTATAGGAGGAATACATCCTGCCACAGGCGAAAGGATAGTAAAGTTGTCTATTACCATAGGAGGTTGGTTAGTTACCGAAGGATCATTTCTCCAACCGAAGTAAACACGTTGAGTAGTACCGCCGTATCTTTCGGCCGGCAAGTAGTATTGTTTAGTTTCGAAACCTGTTGCATTTAGATTTATTTGTCCCAATAATGTGGCACCACTAGGAGCAGTTATAGAGCTTATAGCACCTGCTGTAGTAGGAGCCGGTGCACCAATGTATATTTGACAGTAGTCGAACGAGCTTTCACCATTACACATCCAGCGGAAGTTTATTTCGAATGTGTCGGTAGCAGCAGCATTCGGGAAATAGAAGTCGCGATAAGCCCAAGCTACAGAACTAGCTGTTCCATCGTAAGTATGAGTAGCACCATCATCTTGCGAGATATATAAACCATACGAACCGCTATCGCGAGCTACAGTGTCAATATACCATGCGTTGGTAGCATTGCCATTGTTGATACCCCATTGCGATGTTTCGGGATCTTCGGCTTCAAAACCGCAGAAGTATGGCAATTGAGCCAATATTTGAGGTGTAGAGAACGATACTTGGTCGCTGTAGATACTCATTTCGTTTCCGCATACTGCTTTA
>JAFWBF010000003.1 GCA_017507285.1 Bacteroidales bacterium
AGCGTTGTACAGCATGGTTATGCCCAATGTGGCCATAGCTAGGCATATTATTGTAATGGGTTTGAGCTTTTCCTTGAAAAAGATTTTCATTATCAAAGCCACCATTATGGGGTATACAAACAGTATGGTTGAGGCAATGCCGGCATCCATATAGTTGTAGCTCATAAATAGTGTCCACGATGTGGCAGCCATCATTATGCCCATAAGCAAAGTTGGTAAGTATTCGTTCTTTAGCAGCTTAAACCTTTGTCCACGCATCTTGGCCGTTAGTCCTACTATGGGTATGGCTATTAGGTAGCGAAGAAAGAGCACGGAATCTGTGTCCATACCGGACTGGTAAAGCGGTAGGGTAAACAGCGGGTTCATGCCATAAACGGCAGCTGCCAATATGCCTAATATATATCCTTTGGTTTTTGTACTCATCAGTGTTTGTCCATTTTTTTATTTAGCTGCTTAACGTTGCAATGTCGGTTTTATTGCATTGCTCCCCAAAAACCACTTTCTTTTTTTTCTATGCTTTTGCCAACAAACTACAGCGACTATTTCCTGCAGCAAAAAGAGAAATTTGACAGAAAAAACGAAAAAAGATATTATTTTGGTTGGTATGCTTGCCTATATGAATATTAATGTGTAACTTTGTCGAAACATTACAGAACATTTGGCAGATGTTATATATTTAGTTTATAAAGGATAAGATATTGTTTGAAATTGGACAGCTAATGTGTAATATTGGCCAAAACTCGTAAAAAAACATCAAACATTTGAATACAACAGAAAAATATAAATAGAAAACCAGATATGAAAATAACAGTAAAAATATGTATGGGAACAGCATGCTACGTTATGGGTGGTGCTGAATTGGCAACATTGTCGGAGTATCTTAGTCCGAAACAATTGGAATGTGTAGAAATAAAGGGAGTGCCTTGTGTAGATGCTTGCTTTGATCAAAAAGGAAAGAAGCCACCATACGTTATAGTAGGCGACGTGATGATGTCCGAAGCCAATATCAATAAAGTAAGAGAAGAAATTGATAGACAAATAAAAGAAAATAGTTTGTAAGGAAGTATTATGAACAATGCTATGCAAATTCGCCGCGACTTGATCAGTCGTGTGGCAAAATTGTTGGAAGAAAGAACTTTAGTAGAGAAAATTGATCGTTTGCCACTGGAAATGCGTCCGCGCAACCAAAAGGCTATCCGTTGTTGTTGTCACAAAGAACGTGCTGTGTTGAAATACAGAACTATGGCACTGCTTGGTTTTAACACTACCGATGAAACAGACGAGCTGACACCCCTATCGGAATATGCAAGACAAGCCGAGAAAAGAACTCGCGACCAATACACCCCTGTTCAACTTACAGTGGTCGACGAAGCTTGCTCGTCGTGTGTACGTAACAACTATATAGTGTCGAACTTGTGTCGTGCGTGTGTAGCTCGTCCGTGTATGTATGCATGTAAGAAAGATGCTATTACGGTTACTGATAAAGCTTTCATAGACCACGACAAGTGTGTAAACTGTGGTATGTGCAAGGAAGCATGTCCGTTTCATGCTATTATATACCAACCTATACCATGCGAAGAGTCGTGCCCGGTAGGTGCTATCAAGCGTAACGAAAACGGTATAGAATATATCGACGATAGTAAGTGTATCTATTGTGGAAAATGTATGGTAGCATGTCCGTTTGGTGCTATTATGGAAAAATCTTTCTTGGTTGAGATTATCAATTCCATCAAAGAAGGTAAGAAAGTAGTGGCAATGGTGGCGCCGGCATTGGCAGGTCAGTTCCAAGTAGACATGGGTAAAATGGTAACAGCCATCAAGCAATTGGGATTCACCGAAGTGGTAGAAGTGGCCAAAGGTGCCAACGAAACTACCGAAAACGAAGCCAAAGAATTTGTAGAACGTATGGAAGAAGGCGAACCGTTTATGACCACATCGTGCTGTCCGGCATGGGTAAATCTTGTAAACAAGCACATGCCCGAAATGAAACCTTTCGTTTCAGACACCCCTTCGCCAATGGTGTATACAGCCAGATATGTAAAGGCCAATATGCCTGATGCCGTTACAGTATTTGTAAGTCCATGTGTAGGAAAACGCAGCGAGGTATATCGTACTCCCGAGGTGGATTATGTAGTATCGTTCGAAGAGTTGGGTTCGTGGTTTATGGCTTGCAATATAGATGTGATGAAGTGCGAATCGGCCGAGTTGGATACAACTATAAACTCCGATGGACGTAGATTTGCTTATACTAATGGTGTAATGCAATCGGTGAAGAACTATGTGGATAATCCCGAAATAATAAAAGACATAGTAATAAGCGGTTTGGATAAAGCCACAATACGTACATTGAGAGGTTATGTAAAATCATGCCCTGGAAATTTTGTGGAAGTGATGTCGTGTCAAGGTGGTTGTGTAAACGGCTGTGATGTTATAGCCAATCCACGTGTGGCAACACGCCAGGTTGACAACTTCGCCAAGTCGATGGAAGAAGAAAAATAATACAGTTCATAATTTTACATTTTGTTGGAGACACAAGCAATTGTGTCTCTTTTTTTTGTACCGTTATCCTATAATGCTTGTATAGTGGTATGGAATAGCTATTAGTTGTATGTGTTGTACAAAAATGTGTTGCGATATTTATAAATCACAAACACCAAGCTTCCACTCCAAAACCCTGCGGTTTACGACCCGTAAGTGCCATACTTTTGACCCAAAACTCCCATGGTTTTGACCCGTAACCATGGCACTTACGAATGACAAACCACAGGGTTAAGAAATGTA
>JAFWBF010000175.1 GCA_017507285.1 Bacteroidales bacterium
GATAATGCAAAAGCATGAAGCAAAGCCTGTGGCTTTGTGATAGCGTTTCCGTTAGGAATTTGTGCGGTTAGTGTAGTGCTAACGAAACGATAGCACAAAAGCATGAAGCAAACCCTGTGAGTTTGCGATAGCGTTTCCGTAGGAATTTGCATGGTTAACGAAGTGCTAACGTAGTGATAATGCAAAAGCGGAGAACAAAGAAAAAAGCAATCTGAAACCCAAAAATCACTATTTTTTACATAGTTATAGCGTGTTTTTTGGCAGTATTCCTGGGTTGTATTTGTGCTTGCTTGGTACATATTTATTACTTGTTTTCGATTTGCAAAGTTACATATTTATTTTGAATTATACATAACATAAACATATTGTACTATGTAGTATGATAGCCTCCGTTTTTGAATGCACCACGAAATTCTATCCTTTGGCTATCCGAAAGTGATTTCAAATACCGTTGAGTTGTTCTTAAGCTTTTCTGTAATATTTTAGCAATTGTTGGAGCGTTAATTCCCGGATTATTTTTGATGGTCTCGAATATCAATTCTTCTAAATTTACACCGCCATTTTTTATCTTTGTACTAGTATTTGCACCGCCATTTGCACCGCCATCGGTTAGAAGTCGGAGCAAGTCTGTTTGCGTCGCTATGATCCTATCAGCAATAAAATCAACAAAAACACTCGGATTTTCGTGCGACAATTCGAGTGAATATACATATTCATGTCGTAGTACTGCCGGTATAAGGGCAATGGTATATTCGTTTCTTATAAGAGCGAGGTTGAGTATAAGACGTGCCACACGGCCATTGCCATCGATAAAAGGATGGATAAATACGAATTTCTGATGAGCGAGAGCTGCGAATTCGGGAGTAGGTAAATTGTGCTCATTATCGTTAAACCACTTTAGAAACTTCTTCATATCAGTCCCTATCTTGGACGGAGACGAAACAGCATATTTGCTTCCACTGATAAAGACAGGTATAGTGCGATAATGCCCGGCATTTTCAGTATCTATCTTCTCGTAAAACAGTCGATGTAGTTCTAGGATATCGGACTCTTCCAAAGGCTTATTTATTGCAAGTGTATGTATGTAATCATAAGCCTTTGCATGACCTACGGCCTCATATACATCACGCAATGGCTTACCTTCAATCGTCAAACCGTCTTCTATCACCACTTTAGTTTCCGACTCTGTAAGACTGTTGCCTTCAAGAGCATTGCTAGAGTAGGTAAGTCCGATACGATAATATTCTTTCAGCGACTTCAACGTTTCGTTCGGAAATGGTCGCAAGGCAATTATCCTGTCTCGCAGTTTTTCTGCTGTTTGGAGCAACTTAGCTGATATATATTGTTTCATCTTCCAACAGTATTTTCTCTAATACTTAGTTTTAAACTGCAAAGATACGCATTTATTTTGAATTATTCATATCTTATAGCGTTTTCATTAGGAATTTTTGCAGTTAGCTTTGCGATAGCATAAAAGCGGAAAACATGTTTTTCCGATAAAGCTGAATAAGGAATATACATGTTTTTTGTGCAGTTTGCTCAATCGGTTTTATGTGTCATGCGTTCATTATGTTGCTGAGTTTTGTTATCCGACAGAGATGTATCAACTACCGTTATTTTCGGTATATGTGAAAGAATATATAACTTATCGCTTACCTTTTCTATAGCGAATAAAGCATTGTCTCTTTGAAACACAAGTGCTAAATCCGGATTAAAACTGACTCTCTTCAGCGGTGTTTCATGATAAGGAAAGTACTCTCTAAAATAAACGACTCTACCATTCTTAACAAATACAATCCTATCTCCTACATCTTGCCAAAATGCGTTTATATTTACTATTGGATTAATGTTATCCAAAGAATAGCCTATTGAAAACCAATACATTTTATCCCAATCAAAGCATAACGCTTCACCAAAATCGATGGTATCATTCCCATTGTTGTACGTGCGTTTGACGATGGTGTAAATATC
>JAFWBF010000176.1 GCA_017507285.1 Bacteroidales bacterium
GTAGTCTGCTGAGCGTAAGCGAAGCTCTCCGTTGTCCGTAGTCTTAAAAAAAACAACACCATGAAAACAACAGTTCAATTAATAGCAGCCATCAGCCTTTGCCTTTTTGGTGTGGTACTGATGATAGTAAGTTTCCTTATACCGCCAAGGGGTGTGATAGACAGCAGTGTGCTGGTAGCCACAGGCGAGGTGTTCACCTTCAGCGGTGCCCTGATGGGTATAGATTATAAGTACAGACGATAGACGACGAGACAACATGTCAACAAGACCTTGGCTACGCCAGACAACAAGACAACTAGTCAACGAGACAACTAGTCGTGCGGTAGCCACTTGTAGTCTCGTAGTCTTGTAGACTAGTAGTCTGCGAAGCGTTAGCGAAGCACCGGCGGTAGCCACTAGTAGACTAGTAGTCTTGTGGTCTCGTAGTCTTTTAAAAAAAGAATATGCGAACAATAACCGAGATAATAATCCACTGCTCTGCCACCAAGGAGGGCAAGAGCTTTAGGGCTGCGGATATAAAAAGAGTATCATAGTAAAAATCTACTACTACTCTACTTTCTGATCATTATCCAAATCTATTTTTCTAACAATATACTTTCAGCATTCAGCCAAAGTCATAACAAACTTTGAGCTTATCCTATTGCGAAACAAATATAATATAATGTAATAAACCGCAAGTGATAAAAGAGAAAGAATGATGGCTGCAGGTTCGGAAACGATGTTGAGCAGTCCCACAAGCGACGATATAACAACGAATGCAGGAAGTATATATGCCAATACTACTGCCTGCATACCACGTTGCTGCGTTACCACCACCGTTACCACATCGCCTACTTTCTTTTCCATTCCATTAGGCATTTCTATATCTATCAGCTTATCTTCCTTGTCGCTAAGTGTACACATGCCTTTGGCATGACATGCTGCACATGCCGACACCGATTGGATTTGAACCTTTATCTTGCTGCCATCAACGGCAACCACCACACCTTTGTGCGAAACTGTCTTTGACATAATGTACTATCGGTCGTTTATTTGGTATAAAAGTTTTTGCAATTCTTTACACACTGCCCTTTGGTATTAATCTTATGGGCTTTGCCATCGAGGTAAACCTCGGCACGGCCATTCTCAAAAAACGAAGCTATCTCGAAGCGGAAAGGTATTATCACCTCGCCCTTGGTATTGATAAAGCCCCATTTGCCATCTTTCTTTACCGGTGCCAATCCCTCGGCAAAATGATAGGCACTCTCGTACATAAGTGGAATAACCACCTTGCCATCTCTATCCACAAAGCCAAATTTGCCATCTTTTTCCACCATAGCTAACCCGTCGCTATAGATGTATGCCATACTTCGTAAGCCGGCCTGGCCATATTCCAATGGCAACACAAACTTGCCTCTTTCATTGATTATACCATATTTCTTACCATCGGTAACCATGGCTCTGCCATTGGTAAAACTGCTAACAAAAGCATAAACACACGGCACTTTCTCCTTTCCCTTACGATTTACAAATCCCCATTTGCCATTCTTCATCACAGGATATAATTTTTCCGAAACGGGGTTTGCATCCTCATAATCAAAGTCTGTAACAGGCTTAAACTTTTTGTTAAACAAAGCCAAGCCACCATTATAATATGCCCAAAACAACCCATCAACCATTTGGGATATAAACTCGTACTTGATAGGGAGTAGCACTTCGGCCTTTTTGTTTATAATTCCATAGCGGTCATACTGTTTCACCACAGCACAACCCTCCGTGAAAGGCAATGCATACTGATAGGCCGGCTGAATAATCATATTGTTAAGGCTATCAATATATCCATATAAAATTGTCATCGAATCCTTTTGAACAGCCACTACTGCCAAGCCATCAAAAAACGACGATGCGGCCAAATATATATTTGGGATAACCACATTGGCATTTATATCCAAAAAGCCATACTTATTGTCCTTTTGAAATCGGGCTAGACCATTTCTGAAATAATCTACATCTTGATACAAACATGGTATAACTTCTTTGCCGGTCGAATCTATCATTCCGCAAAGGGTATCTTTAATAACCTTGCAATATCCATTTTGAAACCGATCGGTATGATCGTAGATATTGGGAGTTAGAATCTTGCCATCGTAACGCTTAAAACCAAACTTACCATCCTTGTAAGTTTTTTGTATCCCATCTATAAAATATAGGTCGCAACCACATTCTTCTTCATCAACATACAGCGGCAAATCGTCTTGTGCCACTACCGAACACGAAAGTATCAAAAATAATACTATCGACAATAGTTTAAAGATGCATTTGTTTGTCATAAATATCACTGTTTTTAAATATTTTCTACTGCTATTTTTTCTATCCAACCGGTATTGCCATCGCTCAACTTAACCTTACACCAATTGTTTACGTTATCTTCAATCTCTACCTTGCAACCTTCGTGTATCAAAAACTTATCGGCACTATCCTCGTCGGGCGAGCTCTTGACCATAACGCTTGGACTCATCACAATTGCATAGTTTATATTCTCCATCCTATTTTTCAACACACTACCATTGACATAGGCACATACCAATAGTACCAGCATAACTATACCTACATAAAAACCTATTTGCCTTATTCTATAGGACTGTGTAAGGAAAAACACAACAGCCGATACACATACCAGCACCATCAATATAATGGTTATCATCCCCCATTGCGATACGGTAAACCAGCTAAGTATTGCATTAAACCACCTGGTTATAAAAAGCTCCGGAACCTTGTTGAACCTATCGGTGGTTTTTGAATTGACATAATCCAAATTCTGCAGAACATCTTTATCCAAAGGGTCTATCTTCAACGCACGTTCGTAGTTGAGAATGGCGGCAGCCAAATTATCGGCCCTGAAATAGGCATTACCCAAATTATAATACAACGGTACCGAAACATAGCCTTGATTGAGAATAGAGTTGTAGGTAGCTATCGCCTGCTCGTAGTCGCCTGCTTTATAAAAATTGTTTGCCTCTATAAAATCGTCATCAACAGTTGCTCTTACAGAGGTTGCAAACACAAATATAATAGTTGCAAAACTAATTACTTTTTTCATTATATCCACTATTTTAATTGTTTTTCTATATCTAATATCATTTGTAGAGCTTGCTCATATATACCTTGTTTCTTGGTAGAACTATCGCCGGGAGCAAACCTTGCAAAATTTACATCACCAAGGGTTTTCAATATTTTTTCTACTATAGAAGCGTCCACATTTTTAGTTTCCAAGCATTCTTGTACAGTCTCTGTTGATAACGACGAAAGAGGAATAGTAAACTTATCGGATATATATCCCCAAATAGCTTGATATATTTCTATATAAAACTTCTCGTCGTCATTTTGAGTAAGATATGCTTCAGCTCTACGCAACCGCTTTTTGGCCAAAGATGTAGCCTTTCGCAATTTCATTGAACCAATATCCTTGCGCGATTCTTGTAACTTACGCCCATAGACCACCACCGCAACAGCCAAAAGCATAGGCAGTACAAGTAAAATCCAAAACAGCAAGGTATTGAAAAAAGAATCTTTGGCTTGGGTAAGTTTGGGATTGCCGGTCATTATATAGTTGATGTCCGAATTCAAGAGTTTAACATCACTTTTTGAAGAATAGGCCGTCATTGCATTGGCATCACCTTTATCCACCCGAATGTTGAACGATTGGGTTTTCTTGGTTTCGTATGATTTGGTTTTGGGGTTGAAAAACACGAGGGTAGCCTCAGGTATCTTGTAGTTTCCTTGCGAACGTGGTATAAGAATCCATTCAAAAGTTTTGCTACCACTCACACCGCCGGCCGAATGCTTGATATTGGGTACAACCTTAGGGTCGTAAACTTCAAATACCTCGGGGAACTTCACATCAATATCGTCGATAAGCATAAGGTTGCCTGTTCCAGTTACAGTAAGCGAGTAGGTCAACGCCTCGTTGGCCTTTATCTTATCGGTATCCACCTTGGCCGACAAGGAGAAGTTACCCACACCGCCGGTAAAGTTATCGGGTGGTGTTGGAAGAGGTTTTACATTTATCTTCAACGAATTGGAGACAAGCGTTTTCTTTACCGACTGATGAGTATTGAAAAAAGCATCGTCAAACAAATCGAATATCGATCCCGTTCTTCTACGTTGCGAAGGCAACTGAGCCAATACTTCGAGCTGCAAAGGCTCTATTGTCAAAAGACCACTTTCTTGAGGGAAAAGAGCCGCTTTGCGTATCTCGCCAACCAAATATCTCTTGCCATTTATAGTTTCTTCATATTGCTGAACACCGGTATTATCGTCTCCCAAATCCTCGGTCCAGAAGCCTTTGTTGATAGGCAATTTATCTATTTGGTACTGACTAATGTTTACCTGTGTATATATACGGTATGTAATTATTATCTCTTCGCCTTGATAAACATTGGTCTTATTGGCCGAGATTTTTACAAACAATGTATTATCGTCAATCTGTGTCGGTTGGTCCTGCTGCTGCACCTGCTGACGATAGCGACCTTGACCCTGCGACCGTTGTTGCTGAGAGTCCGAGGCTTTCACAACTTTTATCTGGGCAGTATTACTTTCTACCACCCGGCCGTCGACCCTACATGTAGCCTTGGGAATAGTGAATGTACCTTCGGCCGATGCCGAAAGGTAATAGGTATAAGATATGCTCATAGAACGAGTAACATTGCCATTGATAATTTGTGTACTCGAACTCGACGACTGCGAGGGGCCACCCAAAAAATTAAAGTTGTTAAACGTTGGAGTTTTAAAATCTGTTGGCCTTGCATTGACTTCGTATGTAACAGCAAATTGTTGCCCTACACCCACTTCGGCCGGAGCCCTCAATGTAATCCTGGCTTCCTGTGCCACAATAGCCGAAGCCATAAACATAAATACCGACAATATTATCAGCGACCTTCTTTTCATTACAAACCAATTTTTACTTGTTGTTTTCATTACCAATCTTTTTCTATTTTACCACCTCTTACTTTTACCTTTTGTTTATCTAAAGTTTTCTTTTCATTGTTTTTTACAGCGTCCAGTATGCGTTCGGCATCCTTTTTCTTTTGTTCTTGTTTTTTATCAGCACCTTGCTTTTGTTGCTGTTGCTTGTCCTTATTTTGCTGTTGATCTTGATCTTGTTGTTGCTGATTTTGGTTTTGCTGCTGTTGGTCTTTATTTTGCTGTTCGTTCTTATCTTTATTTTCTTTGTTGTCTTGTTGCTGATTGTTTTGTTGTTGATTATTCTGCTGTTGATTTTGCTGATTTTGCTGTTGATTTTGCTGTTGATTTTGCTGCTGCATTTGTTGCAACATTTTTCTAGCATACGACAGGTTATACTTTGCATCGGCATCCTTAGGATTAATCTTCAGCGAATTTTGATATGACGATATTGCGTTCTTAAACTTCTCCATTGCAGTAGGGTCTGTTCTATTATCCAAACCAGATTGAAGGAAACTATTGCCCATATTGTAATGAGCCATTGCTTTTGTTTCGTTATCGGTTGTAGGATTTTCCAGCACTTTGCTGTAGTATTTTACAGCCTCGTCATATTGTTTTTCTTTATACAAAGCATCGCCCAAATTATACTGAGCCTTATAGAATGTACTATCCGATGCCAAAGCCTTGCGATACAAAACCTCGGCATCATTATATTTTTTTTCTTCATATAGCTTATTGCCTTTGCGTGTATTGCTTTTATAGTCCTGAGCATATACCGAAAAGTCTACTACCGAAGAACAAATTAGTACCAAACACAAAAATATTTTCGTTGCCTTCATAACTCTTATTACGGTTTAATTTTTGTCATTACTTTCCTTTCTGCCAAAAATAGTGGCAGTATTAATTATCTTGTTTCGACGCTCGAATATAAACAATTCCAATGCCAAAAATATTATTGCCAATGCCAATGGATATTGATATTTGCTCTCATATTCCGAAAACATCGTTTCGCCAAAATTTTGTTTATCCAGCTTTTCTATTTCTTTTACTATCTCGTCCAAGTTGGCATTTATATTTCCGGCACGCAAATATACGCCGCCACCGGCCTGAGCAATCTCGGCCAACATATTTTCATTAAGTTTTGTGGTAATAGGATTACCATCTCTATCCTTTTTATAGCCTACATGAACGCCACGGTTGTACTGAGGGATAGGCACCCCTGTGGGCAATCCCATACCTATGGTATTTACCACTATGCCTTCGCTACGAGCCTTTGTGGCCATAGCTATTGCATCGTCCTCGTGGTTTTCGCCGTCGGATATTATTATTATTGTTCTACTTTTGTTCTTTTGCCACGGACGGTCCTCATCGCCATATCCAAATGTTTGCATAGACTTTTCTATGGCATCGCCAATGGCAGTACCTTGTGCCTCTATCATATCGGTGTTTATAGATTCGAGGAAGAGCTTGGCAGCACCATAATCGCTGGTAAGAGGCAGCTGAGTGTAGGACTTTCCTGCAAAGATAATAATTGCAATACGGTCGTTATTGAGCTTGGATATCAGGTTGGATATTGTTTTTTTGGCCCTTGTAAGGCGGTTGGGCTGAATATCCTCGGCAAGCATACTATTGGATATATCCAATGCGATGGCAATATCGGCACCGGCACGCTCGCCCTTAACCATCTTCGAACCTATTTGAGGATTGGCAATAGCTATCACCAAACAAGTAAATCCCAACAGAATCAACGAGAATTTAAATATCGCTTTTGAATGAGAAACATCGGGTGTAAGTCTGGCAAACATCTGCTTTTCGGCAAATGCATCCAAACGCTTCTTTTGGTTACGACGCACTATTATAAATATAATAATGAAGACGGGTACCAATATAAGCAAGTATAGCAAATATGAATGTTCAAAATGTATCATAGTTCTTTGGTTTTATCATGGTGTTGATCTAAAATAAAGTAATCCAAGTATGATTTCCAATCCCAACGACATAAGGCCTATAATTAAAAATAGCAGGTATTCGTCCTTGGTTTGATTGTACTGCGTTACATCAATCTTTGTTTTCTCCATCTTATCTATTTCCGAAAAGATGTTCTCCAACGATTTTTTGTTGGTAGCCCTAAAGTATTGTCCACCATTGGTACTCTCGGCCATCTCTGTCATAAGGGCTTCATCAATCTCTACAGGAACATTCTGGTACTGCACCCCTCCAAACGGCGTTCTGAAAGGATAGGGAGCCATACCCCTTGTTCCCAACCCAATTGTGTATAACCTTATTCCATATAGAGCTGCAATCTCTGCTGCCGACTTTGGATCGACAGAGCCTTGATTGTTCACACCATCGGTAAGCAATATTATAACCTTGCTTTGGGCTTTGCTGTCTTTGACCCTGTTTATAGCCGTCGCCAATCCGTCGCCAAGGGCAGTACCATCTTCAATAACTCCACTTTTCACCTTGCTTAGCTGAGAGAGCAGAACATTATGGTCTATAGTCAATGGTGTTTGGGTGAAGGCTTCGCCGGCAAATTCCACCAAACCTATACGGTCCGAATTTCTACCTTTTATAAATTCTTCGGCCACCTTTTTGGCTGCTTCCAATCGGTTTGGCTTAAAATCCTCGGCCAGCATACTTCCCGATACGTCCATAGCCAAAACGATATCTATACCTTCCACCTTCATTTCCTGCCGGCTCAACTTAGACTGAGGGCGAGCCATAGCCACTATCAAGCATATAAGCGCCACCAACCGAAGAGCAAACAAGAGCGGATATAGCCGCTGGCGAAGTGTTTTTCTATTGTTCCTCAGCAGCGATATGCTCGAAAACTGAAGTGCAGGTTTCTGATTGCGATAGCGCAACACATACCACACAATCAATATCGGGACCAATATCAGAGCCCAAAAATATCCGGGGTTAGCAAATGTTATTGACGAAAACATAATTTATTCATTATTTTTTGGTTTATAGTCATCTTTCTTTTCTCCTTCACCTGCATTTTGCAAGTTTATTACATTGGCCGTTTCTTGCACAAAACTTACGGCGTAGTTCATCGAACGGTCGTGTTCGTTTGGCAAAGGTTCGGACTTTGCAAACTTCACCATATCGGCCGTAGTCAATATCTGCTGTAGTTTTTCCAACGAGCCGGTGGGCATATTACGCAGTTCGGAATAGCAGTCCAATATTTGGTCGGAAGTCATTTCCACTGCCGATATTCCAAGTTTTGTTTCGATATATGCACGCAAAATATCGGTAAGCTCAGTGTGATATTCCTTTATCTGTCCGTTTTTCCACAGCCCTGCCACACGTAGGTTTTCCAAATCGGTCAATGCTTTTTCTTCGGGAGCAACCACTACAGGCTTGGCCATAGGCAATATTGGCTTGTTGTTCTTCAACCGCTTGTAGATATAATAAGATAGGAATGCCACTACCACAACCAGCAGTACTATCAAAATCCACGGCAAAAAATCACTGAAAGTATATGGCACCTTCACTATTCCGGCAATATCTTTTATGGCCAAAGTTGTATCAACCGCCACATCGTTCACCACAAGCAACAGGGTATCCAGCGGTACTTCCAACAGCGAGTTATCGGGCAAAACACAACGAACCTTCAAGCCCGCTATGGTATCCACCCCATCTTCGAACGATGTAATAGTAGATATCTGATTAAAAGCTATCGCCTTCCCCGATTGGTCGAAGGTGGTATCCAAGTATTGTTTCACTACTTCCACCTTCCCTCCACCAAAGTCGTCTGATGTAGGAAAATACAATATAGCATCATCAGCTTTAACCACAGATATTGTCAAGTTCACTTGGTCGCCAATGGTGATGGCATTAGAATCCAAACGAGCCTTGACCTCCACCTGGGCATTGGTGGAAAATGCAAGAAATACAAACGATATGTATAATATTATTCTTTTCATCACAAAATAGTTTTTCTATTTATGTTCACGTTGTTTAAACAATTTCATCAACTGTTTGACATAATCCTGACCTGTAGAAATTTCAACATTGTCAATACCATACTTTCTAAATGTCTCATTCACATACCTCGAATGGTCGTTATAGCTTTGCTCAAAATCGTTTCGCACGTCCTTTGACGAGGTGTCTATCCACAAAGTTTTATTTGTTTCGGGGTCATAAATTTTCACCAGTCCCAAGTCGGGCAAAGATTTTTCTTTTTCGTCCGTTATCCTTATAGCCACTATGTCGTGCTTTTTCGAAGCTATCTTCAGAGCATCCTCATAGTTATTGTCGTAGAAGTCCGATATCAAAAATGCTGTTGATTTCTTTTTTATCACATTAGTAAAGTACCTCAATGCCTCTGTGATATCGGTTTTGGTATTATCGGGTTTAAAATCGATAAGTTCGCGTATTATACGCAGTATGTGTGTCGAACCTTTTTTTGGCGATATAAATTTCTCTATCTTATCGCTAAAAAATATCACACCCACCTTATCGTTGTTTTGTATAGCCGAAAATGCCAATATAGCAGCTATCTCGGCAAGCAACTCTTCTTTGAATTGCTTGCGAGTACCAAAGCGGTTAGAACCACTTACGTCGACCAAAAGAATAACCGTAAGCTCACGCTCCTCTTCAAACACCTTTACGTATGGATGATTGAGCCTTGCGGTAACGTTCCAATCTATGTTTCGTATGTCGTCGCCAAACTGGTATTCACGCACCTCGCTAAAGGCCATTCCCCTACCCTTAAAAGCACTATGGTATTCGCCCGAAAACAAGTGTTTGGATAGGCCTTTGGTTTTTATCTCTATCTTACGTACCTTCTTTAATAAATCTGTGTCTATCATTATTCAAATATAGTTTCAAAAGTTATTTAATAGACTTAAAACAATCGAGAGCACAATATTGCTTAATGGCACATTGGCTGTGCCATTATATTGCTCCACATCTTTTTAACAGATTAAGGCACTTCAACAGAGTTGAGAATTTCGTTGATTATCTCTTCGGACGATATGTTTTCGGCCTCAGCTTCGTAGGTAAGTCCTATTCTATGACGTAGCACATCCATACTTACCGCTCTTATATCTTCGGGTATCACATAGCCTCTGCGTTTTATAAAAGCATAGGCTTTGGCAGCCAATGCCAAATTGATAGAACCACGGGGCGATGCACCATAGCTGATAAGGTTTTTCAGTTTGGACATGTTATAATCCTCGGGGAAACGAGTGGCAAAAATAATATCGGTAATATAGTTTTCAATCTTTTCGTCCAGATACACTTCTTTTACCAATGCTCTTGCCTTTATAATATCTTCGGGTTTAAGTATAGGCTTCGGAGTGGTGTACTGCTGGTTTATGGCTTGGTGTAGTATTGTTTTTTCTTCGTCCTTTTTTGGGTACGAAATAACCACCTTCATCATAAAGCGGTCCACCTGAGCTTCGGGCAACGGATATGTACCTTCTTGTTCTATGGGGTTTTGGGTGGCCAACACAAGGAAAGGCTCTTCCAGCTTATAAGTATTCTCGCCAATGGTAACTTGGCGTTCCTGCATAGCTTCGAGTAGCGCACTTTGCACTTTTGCCGGAGCACGGTTTATCTCGTCGGCCAAAATAAAGTTGGAGAAGATAGGTCCTTTCTTTACCGAAAAAGTTTCGGACTTCGGACTATAAATCATCGTACCTACAAGGTCGGCAGGCAATAAGTCCGGTGTAAACTGTATGCGGCTGAATTTGGCTTGTATGGCATTGGCCAGCGATGTTATGGTCAATGTCTTTGCCAATCCCGGCACACCCTCCAACAGTATGTGACCATTGGCCAAAAGGCTTATCATCAAACTTTCCAACATGTGGCGTTGACCCACAATGTTCTTTCTTAGTTCGGCGTTGAGAATGTCAACAAATGCACTTTCGCGTTGTATACGCTCGTTCAACTCTTGAATATCAAATGTCTCGTTCATATTTATAATTCTTTATTATGATTTCTAAAACAAAATAACAAACGAGTAAACGACAAAAGTCATTCCGTTGATATAAATCCACAGTTAAAAAAAATTAAATCCCCTCTTCATTGCCGTTGTTGCACCTCTTACAATAGCTACATCCGATACCTACCGCAGTACCTTGCTGCACCATACAATATAATAGCCACCAAAAAAAAATACACATAAATAATATATTATCTGTCCAAAAATAGCATACTATTCAAAAAAACAATGTAAATTTGCATTTCGAAGTTTTGGCTCTTTTATCGATATTTCGATAATTATCAATGAAATAAATGTATTATATATAACAAAAATATTAGAGAAAGATGAAAAACAAAGTAAAATTATTGGCCGTTTGCATGGTAATATTGTCCATAGTAGGCTGTAGCAGCTGGTTTGGCTCGGGAAATACTGCCGCCGCAACATCGTCGGGAAAATCGTGTGGAAAAGCTATCTCCACCTTGTATAAGGAATATAAACGACAAGGCAAAATTGACGTTGCCAACCCCACCGCCCTTACATGTATAGTGCAAATAGCTGCTGCCAGAAACGTACTTAAAGAAAACAAGGACGACAAAGCCTTCCTAAGTGCATTCACAATGGGACTGGTGTCGGGCTCAAACAACCTTATCACCAACCTTACATCGAACAATATTATAAACGCATTGCTTAGTCTAAGTGCACTAAACGACATTACGACCAACACCCCCTCGGGTTCGTCCACAGCAGGCGAAGCCGGCAAAGCACTATTGCCTCTGATGAAATCGGTAGGAAAATAAACGGTTGGTTGAAGACAGCTAATAGCGCAAAAAAAATAAAAACATTTATTAAGCAACAATAATATTTCAGTTATGAAAACCAAGATAATAATAACCCTGCTTGCCTTGGTTCCGCTTATGGGCACAGCCCAAAACATGATGGACAGCCAAGGACGCCGACAAGGCAAATGGGTAAAGATGGATAAAAACAACCGTAAGATATACGAAGGCACTTTCAAAGACGGGCTGGAGATAGGCACTTTTACATACTACTACTCCGACGGAACGGTAAGGATGAAAAACACATTCTTGGTTGATGGAAAGTTTTGCAGCCACGAAGCTTACGACAAAAACGGCAAGCTGATGGCCACCGGATTCTACAACCAAAAGAACCGCGACAGTGTGTGGAACATATACAACGCCGAAGGCAAACTGCTGAAAAGCGAAACCTACAAGATGGGTACCAAAACAGGAAAGTCTATCCTTTTCTCATCAACCGGCGACACCATAGAAATCCAATACTGGAACGACAACAAAAAGCACGGCTATTGGTACAGAAAAGTGCTGAACGGATACCTTACAGGCAACTACGCCAACAACCTTTTGGAAGGAAAATATGCCGAATACCGCAACAACAAAGTGGTATCGGAAGGCAACTACAGCCACGGCCTGAGAGACGGACAATGGAAGTTCTACGACGGAAACAACCTCGAGGTGGTGGAAAAATGGTACAACGGCAACCTCCACGACCGAAAGGTGCTTATATACACCGAACAACCGCAGATGATTTCGGCCGACGAGATAGCCTACTTTTACCCAAAAGGACGCAACACAATTGTGATAATGATGGACGGAACAACGATGGTAGACCAAGAAAACTCGCACAAACTATTTGAAAAAGTAGGTGAAGAAAACTTCGTGATCCTAAACAGCGAAAAACAATTGGTGGCTGCTTACCGCTGCATTGTGGGGTTTGAAAAAGACGAAGATGGCAAAGA
>JAFWBF010000177.1 GCA_017507285.1 Bacteroidales bacterium
TGGCA
This sequence comes from Bacteroidales bacterium, assembly GCA_017507285.1. Classification (GTDB taxonomy): domain Bacteria; phylum Bacteroidota; class Bacteroidia; order Bacteroidales; family P3; genus HGM05376. The sequence goes on from JAFWBF010000177.1 coordinate 6, forward strand.
AAGAACAATACCAAAAATATTATTGCCTCGATAAGGCGTTTGGTTAGGAAGTTTAATTTTTTCATTGCTATATATTATTAATTGTATCTTTTGTTTACAGTTTGATGTACTTCATAAAGTTTACACGCCAAGTAAGCCCCATGTTGAAGTGCATTTCGTTGCTGCCGTCGTTTTTTACGGCAACGAATGTATGCAAACGTATATCCTTGCTGTTTTTTAGTGGGAAGTATTCGGCACCCACACCATAGTAGTGGTATTCTGTACCAGGGGTTACAAATATATCCAAGTAATCATGTGGCGAAACCACAATGGGGTTGCCGTTTTCATCCAATGTTTGAGTGTTGTTGGCATCGTATCCGCCTTTGGCAAAAAGGTTCCATTGCTCATTGGGTTGCCATTCCATCTTGCCTATAACGGTGTAGTCTTCGCCAAAAAACTTGTCTTGCTTATCGGTAGCGCGGTTCATAAGGTCTATATAACAGCTAAAGTTGTCAAGTACCAATTTGTTGCCCAAAGCAATGTAATTGATGTAGCTACCCTTGCGGTATTCTACCATGTTGATGGAATAAATAGTTTTGAGGTGCTCGAAATTGCCAAACCATATAAGGTTGTAGGCATAAAGGTTTTCCAACGGATCTTGGGTATAGTTGGAGTTTGCAAACTGTAGTGTGATATTATGATTCTTGCTATCGTCGGTATAAGTGAGTGATGCACCCATCTGATAGCATATGATATTGTTCCAAAAATCGGACCAAAAGTACACATCAATAGGTGGCATATCGTACTCGAACCCCCCTATTTGGAATACTTGCTTACCGCCTGATATTGAAAAGTTTTTGGTAATGTCATAAGTAAGATATATCCAGTCGGTACCATCGAATAACGAACTCAACCCCTTGTTGGGCAATATGCGTTGGCGATAGTTGTACGAAAACCTATCGGTAATGTTTCCGGCCATGGCAATATTGATGTATTTGCCCGAAAAACCGCCAAGGGTAGCATCGGTATTATTTTCAAAAGATTGATAATCGTAGTCGAAGCGAGTCTCGAAACGAAGGGTGTTAAGTATGGGTTTCGACTCGTTTTGGGCATAAACCATTGCCGAAAGCAACACACCTGCAATGGTGCAAAGAGCTTTTAATCTGTGTTTTGTATTCACTTTATTCCTTTATTTTATGTTTATAAACGCTTGCAAAGGTACAACTTTTTTACGACACTTAACAGCACTATTCAAAACAAAAATCAATGAAATCATCATTCTGTTATCCAATGTAGTTTTATTGTCTTCCACAATTCAATTGCAAACCTATTGTAAAGGCATGTTCTATATTAGAGCTTGCAAGTTGTAGGTGCCCATATTTTTGCTGCGGTTGCGGTGTGCAAATTGCCATAGCTTTGGCAATAAAAACCGCAGGGTAGCGTTATCTTCAACATTAATCTATCAATAAATCTGTGATATGAATAAAATATTAGTTATATGTGTTGCAACGTTTGCTATAATTAATATGTTGTTTGCACAAGATGATAAAGATTTATTCTCCCAACTTGGTTATCCCGAATTTAGGGAAAATAGAAAAGGAAACGAGAGTTTTCTTTTGCGAGATGATGGTACTGTGTTCTCGAATGTAGATGTATCTCCTATGTTTCCGGGAGGTGAAGATTCTTTAAAAACATATATTATCCGACATTTTAATGTGACTCAAGAATGCGATATTATAGGTACGATTATTGTTGCTTTTATTGTTGAACCCAATGGTTCAATTACAGACATTGTCAGAATTCGAGATATTGGGTGTAACGCTGTAAACGAACTTATAAATGTAGTGAAAACAATGCCAAAATGGATTCCCGGACTCTTGAAAGGTAAGCCTGTTAGGGTACGACATTTATTGAATTTTCGTTACGAAATACGGTAGTAAGTAGTGACACATTGAAATTTTATTTGTTCAATATAGAAAAAAAGTGTAATTTAGCACTCTCAAAAACGAAACAGAAAAACATAAAAATATACAGATATGAGTGAAATATTGAATTTGAATCCCAAAGAGTTATGGGCTAATTTTTATGCTCTTACTCAAATTCCACGTCCTTCGAAACATGAAGAAAAAGTGGTTGCATACCTTGTAGAATTTGCAAAAAAACACAATTTAGAGTACAAAGTCGACGAAACAGGCAACGTAATAATGCGTAAACCTGCCACCAAAGGCATGGAAAATCGCAAAGGCGTTATATTGCAAGCCCACGTGGATATGGTGCCTCAAAAGAACAACGACAAAGTACATAACTTCGAAACAGACCCTATCGAAACTCGAATTGATGGCGAATGGGTTAAGGCTAACGGTACTACTCTTGGTGCCGACAATGGTATGGGTGCCGCTGCTGCTATGACAGTGTTGGCTTCTACTACTTTGGAACACGGCCCTATCGAAGCCCTATTCACTATCGACGAAGAAACCGGTATGACCGGTGCTTTCGGCCTTAAGAGCGGCGAACTTAATGGCGACATACTTCTTAACCTTGATAGCGAAACCGAAGGTGAACTTTACGTAGGCTGTGCCGGCGGTATCGACGCTTCTATCACTATCAACTATGCCACCGAAGCCGTTCCTGCAGGATATTGTGCTTACAAACTTATCGTTGGTGGTCTTAA
>JAFWBF010000178.1 GCA_017507285.1 Bacteroidales bacterium
CAAGCTACTACGACGAAGAAAAAAAGAGCTGGGTACGCTTGTTTAGAAAAGAAGTAGACACGGTAAACAAAGAAATAGTATCATTGACCACCCACTTTACCGACTTTATCAACGAGATACTCAAAGCACCGGAGATGCCCGAAACCGAGGCCTTTGTACCCACGATGATAAGCGACTTGGAAGCCGCCAACCCCTTGGAAGGCATAAGCCTGATACAACCACCTACGGCAAATAATATGGGAACAGCCAATCTTAATTACCCACTGCAGATACCTGCAGGCCGTGGAGGTATGCAGCCAAATTTGGCATTGACCTACAACAGTGGTGGCGGAAACGGATGGTTAGGCATTGGTTGGGACATAAGCATACCATGCATATCGGTAGAAACACGCTGGGGGGTGCCACGCTACAGCACCACAGAGGAAAGTGAATCATATCTGCTCAACGGCGAACAGCTGATAATGAAAGATACCGGCGGCAGCATATATCTTCCACATCGCAATAGTGCCTTTATTTCGCGTACAGATACAAACGAGCAGCGTTTTTATGCACGTATAGACGAAGCCCACGACAGTATAGTACGCCATGGAACAAAACCGAACAATTATTGGTGGAGTGTTACCGACCGAAATGGGATAACACATTACTATGGAAAAAAGAAAGGAGTGAATGCTTTCGACTCTTTGGCAGTACTTAGAGACATAACTGGCAATATAGCCAAGTGGATGCTTACCGAAAGTATAGACCCCAACGGCAATACTGTACGTTATTACTATGAAGTAACCAGACCACAAAATTATGCATCGCTAGGCAAAACCATATATCCGTCATACATAGAATATACAGGATATTATGATGGAAATACTTATCACGATGGCAAATATGAAATACGTTTTAACCGCCAAGGTATAGTACGCCCCGATATTATAACATCGTGCAACTACGGTTTCGAAGAAGTGATAGATGCCATACTATGCAACGTAACAGTGGCGTATGAGGATAAACCATTTAGGCTGTATCAATTTCACATGCACAATACAAGCCAAACGCTTTACAAGACCATTCTTAATAGGGTAACAATGATTGATTCCATTATGTGTGGTGAAGACTTATTGTCTATTCTTGCCAACAATTATTGTGATGGAGAATCATTAGATAGCATCACTTCAAATTTAAATTTGACTTGTGCCAATATTTCTGATATCGTAGAAAATTCTAATATGGGAAATTACATTTCAGATAAGGTTAATTATAGTATAGTAAAACATACCTTTACATATAATACAACCCCTACATCAATATTTGGCAATCCTGTAGAAATAACCGGACTTTCACATTCGGATGAAAACCTTACATTGCCCGAAAAATTGTTAGGAGTAAATGCATATAATGTAACAGAGTTGGGTCTTACCACCGGAAAAGGTTGGAATGTTGGTGTAGGAGGAAATATAGGTTTGGGCTCATTTGTTGGACTTACAACTTTAAGTGCCGGAATCAGTGGCAATTATGGTCATTCCAAATCCGAAGGCAAAATGACACTTATAGATATAGATGGCGATGGTTATCAAGATAAAGTTATGTTTATGAACGATACTATATATTATCGTAAACGTATTGAGGGCAATAATGGAATTTTCTCATACGATGAAAACATAACCCCAATACCCGGGCTTGAAAATATAGGTTCTTTTATGTTGGAAAAATCAAAATCAGGGACATTATCTGGGCAAGTTAATTTTGGTGCATCAATAAATCTTTCCGAAACATGGACAAATTCATATACCGAAAACTATTTTTCGGATATTAATGCCGATGGACTTCCCGATCTTGTAACAACAAAAGGAGTTTACTTTAATAATACCGACACGGCAGGAAATGTAAGTTTCTTTATGCAAGAAAAAAATGGCGATGGTATCGACATCGTTACAACTAATCTTATGAATTGTAGCAGTATGGTATATGATGGAGTACTTAATGATAGTATATACTACGTCCCTGTAATTATCTTGACAGAAAATGTTACAAAAGATACCGCAGCATTGACTTCAGCCGTAAATCAATTCGTGAATGAGGGATGGAAAATAGATTCAATAACCCCCAACTACAGTGATACAACCAATGAAACGTGTAGAATATATTTACACAAAGAAGAATTGCGAAAAGATTCCATCCGTTCGCACAGAGAACGCATGGCTTCGATGGAAAACAGTGAGGCTGTAAAGGTGTGGGTAGCACCATATTCCGGAAATGTATCAATCAAATCAACCATACGTATGTATGACCCAACAGAAGAAGGCCTAGAGCAATCCAGATATGCCGATGGTGTAAAATATACGGTTCAACATGACAAAATAAACTACTCCGCTATAGGCACGTCAACAACTACATTGCCATGTACAACCTCGGTAGCTATTTCTGAACTAACAGGAATATTGCCAAAAACTTATACAAGTAATAATACCAAAACAAAAACATTAACAGTAAACAAAGGTGATATA
>JAFWBF010000179.1 GCA_017507285.1 Bacteroidales bacterium
ATACCGATAAGCTGGTGTTTAGCTTTATAGACATCAACGCCTACCGCAAGGTGCAGAACAATATGGTTAAGGAAACGGGGTTGTTTACCAAGGATGATGTATGCCGGTGGGAGTTCACCCTGCAGCAGATGGAAGAGATGGCCATGCGGCTGGCTATGCTCCGCAACGGTTGGGCCTCTGAAGGCTGGGATATGGAGCTGGCCACCTGTGGCGAAGCCTTCGACCTGGATAAGTACGGCATATCTCACAACCGCTGCATAGATGTCGAACTGATGAAACGTATATTTGCCCACGACAAGGACTTGGTGCATTACCTCAACTACGGCGAGCTGCCCAAGCCCCGCACCCTGTCGCTCTTCGGCGACGAGGAGCCACAGCCCAAACCTCTTACCGAAAAGCAACTAAAGGACAAAGGTCAACGTAAGGAGTGTGGCTGCATGGTGGCCAAAGACATAGGTATGTACAACACCTGTAGCCACTTCTGTGTATACTGCTATGCCAATACCTCCAAGGAGCTTGTGGCCAAAAACCGTCAAAAGCACAATGTGGATAGCGAAAGCATAATATAAACCGTTGGATGTATATCCTCAATCGTAAAAAATAAGGCTTAATGTGCATAAAACATCAAGCCTTATTTCTTGTCAATACAACTGTTATTTATCTTTTCCCGAATAGTTTTGGTATATATGCTTTGTTGTTCGATTTCAGTAGTATGTTTTTTATTGTGTTTTTGTTTTCGGGTTTGTACCAAAAGAACATTATGTTTTGTTCTCGTTTTTCATTAGGATGTCGAGCCACAAACACCTTTTCCATTGTTGCGGGGTTGTAGCCGGTGTAGTACATTTCGGTTGCCAACGTCATAGGGGTGGGGGTGAAGTCCTGTATTTGTTCCAAACGGTATCCCATATCTTTCATTTTTACAGCCAGCTCTGCCATGTCGGTAAGTGTACATGAGGGGTGCGACGATATGAAGTATGGTATCAGCTGTTGGTTTCTTTTGGCTTCGTGGCAAATGCTGTCGAACTCTTTTTTTATCTGAACAAACATTCCAAACGAGGGCTTTCGCATTGTTTGCAGTACTTTTTCGGATGTGTGTTCGGGTGCCACTTTCAGCCTTCCCGATACATGGTTGAGCACTACCTGCTTGAAGTAGTCTCGACCGTGGTTGTTTGTTGTAAATAGGTCGTAGCGTATTCCGCTGCCAATGTAGGCATGTTTTATGTAGGGTAGGGCATCTACTTTTTGGTAAAGGTCTAGTAGAGGCCTATGGTCGGAGTTTAGGTTTTTGCAGTGTACGGGGTGTATGCACGAGTAGCGTGTACATTTGCGGCACAAATTGGTGTCTCGACCTTTCATCATATACATATTTGCCGATGGACCTCCTAAGTCGCTAAGCACACCGCGAAAGTCGGGCAGCTGCGATATTTGTTCTATTTCTGCCATTATTGATTTTTCTGATCGGCTTACAATCTGTTTGCCTTGATGGGCCGATATGGTGCAAAACGAGCATCCACCAAAGCAACCACGATGGATGTTTACCGAAAATTTTATCATTTCGTAGGCCGGTATAGCTCCGCGTTTTGTGTATTTAGGGTGTGGCACACGCATGTATGGCAGCTCGTAGTACGAGTCGAGCTCCTCTTGAGTGAAAGGGCTGTGAGGCTGATTTACCACAATGTATTTTTTGCCTATAGGTTGTACCAGCCTGCAGGCTTCTATTTTGTTGCTTTCAATCTCTATTGTATGGAAGTTCAAAGCCTGTGTTTTTTTGTCGGCAAGGCATTTCTCATGAGACTGCAGGTATATCGTTTCTAGGTTGTCGGCGTGAGGTACATTGTTTGTCAGGTAGCCTATTTGAGGTAGTTTGTTTATCTCTTCTTTAGGCGCTTTGCGTTCTATCAGGTGGGCGATGTCCACTATTGTGCGTTCACCCATGCCATATACCAGTATGTCGGCTGGTGTTTCGGCCACTATGGATGGTTTTAGGCAGTTGTCCCAATAGTCGTAGTGCGAAAATCTGCGCATAGAGGCTTCTATACCGCCTATCACTATTGGGGTGTCGGGGTATAGCTGTTTGAGAATTTTGGTGTATACGTATGTAGCTCTGTCGGGTCTGAAGCCTGCTTCGCCTCCCGGAGTGTAGGCATCGTTGGAGCGTAGGCGTTTGGCAGCGGTGTAGTGGTTAACCATGCTGTCCATACATCCCGATGTTATGCCAAAGAACAATCGTGGTTGTCCCAGCTTTTTGAAATCGCGTAGGTCGTCGCGCCAGTTGGGCTGTGGAAGTATGGCCACTCTGTAGCCGGCACTCTCCAGCACACGGCCTATCACAGCATGGCCAAAACTAGGGTGGTCGATATATGCATCGCCCGAAACTATTATTATATCCACATAGTCCCAGCCTCGTTCCTGTATCTCTTTGGCTGTTATTGGTAGAAAGGATTTGTTCATGAGTTTTTTTTTCTTCGGATAGGAGTTGTTGGCAAAAAAAAGCATGTCGTTTTTGGGTATAATGACATGCTTTTTTTATTATTTATGTGTTTGAAGTAATTATTGTATGTCTCTTTCGTCTAGCGGACTAGCTACCAATCCTGTGAAGTTGCCGTTGTTGTCAAAAGTCATACGGGTGTATTGCAAGTCGCTTTTGCCTTTTACTTTCAACGAAATAACTACATAGAAGTACGATTTTGGGCGTTTGCCGGTTTCGGGATCTCTGTATTTCGAATCAAAGTCGTAGCGAACCATCTTCACAACCTTGTACTTTTCGCCTTTAAATTTCTCGGCCAAGTATTTAAGTATAGGACGCGAAAAACGTTCTTTTCTCATCACTGTACCGGTTTTGATAAGTTTGTTGTCGCCACCATAAACAGCTTCAAACTCGGCTTTGTTTCTGTTTGAGAAGTAGGCCACACCACCATCGTCTCTCGATACCCAAAATGGTCCTTTTGCCACTCTTGTTTTTGGATTTCTTTTTTCGAAATCTTGTACCATAGCTTTGGGAGGATTGTATTTGTTGGCATCGTCGTCCTTATCTTTACGCCATCTTGGTTTTTTGCCTTCGGTTTTTCCTTCGTTGTCTCGTTCGTCAATTATCTCGCCGTTTTCGGGATTTTTACGAGCATCAAAGTCGCGTTTTACAACTACCGGGTCGGGTGCATTGTTTTTCAATAGCTTTCCTCTTGTATCAAATACAAGCTCATAGTCATTAGCTCCCAATCCTTTCATGGCAATAATCAGTCGGTAGTAGTTATCGCCACTCATCTCTTCAACGTATTCTGATGATTTGATGCGGTATCCCGGATAGTTGTTGTCGAAATATGTGTTTACCAATGTAGGCATTTCTTCTACACTAACGGGAAATGAGCTGTATTGCCAATCGCCGGCATCGGTAAAGAATGATTTACCTGCTTGTCCGTCAACGACCAATTCGGCAATGTATTGTCCCGGGTTTTGAAACCAACTTTTAACTTTGTACGATTTATATGTGTTTTCCAATGCCAATAGTACAGCTTTTGGCACTTCCGACTCTTTGATTTTTGTTTGAGCAGTGGCTAAAACACATATACTCATCAATGTAATAAAAACTATTTTTTTCATCTATTTTCAACTTTGAATGTTATCTTTGGCTTATAACGACCAAATGTTATTATTATTGTCTATCTGAATAAAACATCTTTTCTGTCGGGACTTATTGATATTGCTTTTACCGGTACTCCAATCAGTTTTTCCAATGTTTTTAGATACGATTGCAAGCTTTCGGGCAGTTTGTCGAATGATGGTGTTCCTTTCAGGTCGCATTTCCATCCTTTATATTTATTGTATTGGGGCAATATCTCAACCGAGTTGAATTCGAAAGGTATTTCTTCGGTTGTTTTGCCATCGATGGAATATTTTTCGCACACCTTTACTTCGTCAAATTCGTTCAACACATCTATTTTTGTAACAAATAGGTCTGTAACGCCGTTTAGCATGCAGGCGTATTTCAGAGCCGGTACGTCAATCCATCCGCATCGACGTGGGCGACCGGTGGTAGAACCAAATTCGTTGCCTCTTTGGCGTAACTCTTCGCCGTCGTTGTCGAAAAGTTCGGTGGGGAATGGGCCTGCACCTACACGTGTACAGTAGGCTTTGGTTATTCCCATCACACGTCCTATTTTGGATGGGGCTACTCCCAATCCGGTACAAACGCCGGCTGTTACGGTGCTCGACGAGGTTACGAAAGGATAAGAACCAAAGTCTATATCCAGCATAGACCCTTGTGCTCCTTCGGCCAATACTTTCATGCCTTTTTTCAAACAGTCGTTAAGGAAGTATTCGCTATTGATGAGTTGGAATGCTTTTAGTATTTCCAACGATTCGAACCATTTGTTTTCATACTCTTCCAAAGTCATATCATCAATACGGAAGTTGGCTACATCAAATTTCAATGTTTTGGCTAGCTGCACGTGTTGAAACTTTTGTAGTTCGTATTTTTCTTTGAAATCAAATTCCATTATGTCGCCTACACGTAGCCCGGCGCGTGCTATCTTGTCGGTATAAGCCGGCCCTATTCCTTTGAGGGTCGACCCTATTTTGGCACTACCCTTGGCCTGCTCGTTGGCAGCATCCAGCATACGGTGTGATGGAAGTATGAGGTGGGCTTTTTTTGATATGTATAAGTTCTTGGTTGCATCAACGTTGCGACGTTTCAAATGCTCTATTTCTTTGGCGAATATATATGGATCAACCAATACTCCATTTCCAATAACGTTCTTTTTTTCTTCATGAAAAATTCCCGATGGAATAATGTGTAGCACATGTTTGATACCATTAAATTCGAGTGTATGTCCGGCATTTGGGCCTCCTTGGAATCGTGCGATAACGTCGTACTCGGGGGTCAATACATCTACAATTTTCCCTTTTCCTTCATCGCCCCATTGTAAACCTAGCAATACATCTACTTTACCCATATAATTTTTTATTCGTTTTAAGTTTGTAATATTCTATAAATAAGCTGTATAAACAGCATTATGCTTTGCTAAAATGTCGTGCAAAACTTCTGCGAAATTAATAATTTTATTGGAAAATATTGCTACTATCATGCCAAAAGTTGCAAAAAACTTTTCCCCAATTCTTTTATATTATTAATTGTCATAGTGTTATGCTTGTTTATTTTTCTCGTTCTTCTTTGAAACGCTCTATGAACTTTGGAAAGTCGGTAAGCGGGTAGAAGTTTTCCTTTTCCGGGTTTTCGGGGATAGGGCATATATCTAAGTATCCCAGTAGGGTGGCACAATCAAATTCGCCTATCATGGCTTCGAGTGTAACATATACGCCTACAAGCAAATCTTCATCATCGGTTTGTTGGTGTTTCAGTGCCACACGTACTCCCAATATGTCCGGTTCTTCTTCGTTTTCCAAATGTTGGAAATACATCTTCTTTGTTTCGAAGAAATATTTTCCAAAGTGTACTTTTAGGTCTTCGCCACATGGCTGTTTGAAAGGTATAAACTCCCACCAGTCTATGTCCGGTGCGTTTTCCACCAGTTCCACTACATAGCGGAATAGTTCTATATCGCCTTCGGCACTGATGGTAAGGCGGCGGCCATTTTTGGTTTGCTCGCCCATGTCGAAAGTAAGACCATCGCAGTATGCTGTCAATTCTTGTTGCAGTTCGTCCAACAAAGCGGTTTGCTCGTCGTTGTCATATTCCGATAGCATTGTAAGTCGTTCGTTGTTGGCCAAAAACCAATCCCAGAATTTATTTATCTTTTCGTTCATAAATGTGTGTATATATTGTTCAAAGTTTATTCTATATAATTATATATATAATTGTTATATTATTATTGCTTCTTTTTCCAGCTGTACTCCAAATTTGCTTTCCACGTCGGCCACTATTGCGTTGGCAATGTTTACGACTTCGGTTCCGGTACATCCGCCTTTGTTGAACAGCACCAGGGCTTGTTTGTCGTAAACGCCCACCTTTCCCAAGCTGCGTCCTTTCCATCCGCATTGTTCTATCAGCCATCCGGCAGCCAGCTTGTAGTGCTCGCCCGAGGGGTAGCATACTATGTTGGGATAGGTTGCTTTCAGTATTTCCAGTTGCGAGTGGGTGACGATAGGATTTTTAAAAAAGCTGCCTGCACTCCCTATTTCTTTGGGGTCGGGAAGTTTTTGCCGGCGTATATCGGCAATGCATTCGGCTATTTGCAGCGGAGTAGGGGAGGTGATGTTTCTATCGCAGAGCATGCTTGTAAGTGCACTGTAGTTTGTAGTTACTTCCATTGTTTTTGATAATGCAAATCCAACTGCAATAACAATGTATTGGTCTTTAAGTTCATTTTTGAAAATGCTGTTGCGATATCCAAAGCGGCACTCTTTGTTTGTAAAAGTTTTTTTTGTGCCGGTGGCTATCTCGTAGGCTACCACATATTTTATTACATCTTTGGCTTCTCTGCCGTATGCCCCTACGTTTTGTATGGGCGCTGCTCCCACACAGCCGGGTATCTCCACCAGGTTTTCCAATCCGTAGTACCCTTGGCGTGTCATTGTCCATGCCAAGTTGCTCCATGTTTCGCCGGCAGCAGCCTCAACCACTGCTTCGTTATCGTTTTCCGAAATTATGTTAATACCTTTGTTGGTGGGGTGTACCACTATTCCGTCAAAATCTTTTACAAACACGATGTTGCTACCACCACCCAATATCACAAAAGGACATTCTTTCAGTATGCCGTCGGCCAGCAAATGTTGCAGGTCTTCTTCGCTACTTACTTCTGCATACTTGCTTGCGCAAACGTCTATTCCAAAAGTATTGTATGCCTTCAGTGAAATGTTTTCTTTGATATCCATGTAATTTTCAGTTATTTGTATGCTTGTCTGTCCCAATGATAATGGTACAAAGATACACAAATATTTTTGTTCGACCAATAGCATTGCAAAATTTTGTCCAAAACTTACGCTTCTACGAACGCAGGGGGTTCTACGTTTTTTATACCCTATTGTCGTTGGTGTGATGGTAGGGTATGGTGGCGTTGGTGGTATACCATCAGTAGTTGATACATTATGTTATTGATATTCCTTTCCTTGTATTTCTGCTAAAAAGCCACGCCATCGCCATAAATTTTGCCTCCCGATCCGGTTGAATTTTCCTCGTGAGGGAAATTTATCTGCCTCACGATGTAGTTATCATTCCCTCGTGAGGGAATTTTTATGTGTTCGAAAGGACGTTAAATAGCCGTTGCAGGTCAAAATAAAATATTATTTTCTGCGTTTATAACCGTATGTGAAAAAAAAGTCGTACATTTGCACGACAAATCAAAAAGATTTTTTTAGTTTGATTTATGACGTATATAAGGAAGATATTTATAGTTATATTATTGTCCGTAACATGTTTATCGGTGATGGCACAAGAGTTTCGTTGTAGTGTTACTATCAATTCGCAACAGATACAAACAACCGAAAAACAGATTTTTGAGACCATGAAGCAGTCTATTGAAGACTTTGTAAACAATCGTAAATGGACTTCGGCTACCTTCGAGCCATACGAAAAGATGGATTGCAACATAAGTCTCATACTTAGCGAACGCCTATCGTTGAACGATTTCAAAGGGCAGCTTAGTGTGCAAATACGTAGGCCGGTATATAACTCCAACTATACCACAGGCCTTTTCAATTATATCGAATCGGATTTTCAGTTCTCGTTCAACGAGAGTCAGCCGTTGGAGTTTGACCAAAACTCGTTTACCTCCAACCTTTCGTCGGCCATATCCTATTATATTTACATCTTTTTGGGCGTCAGCTTCGACTCTTACGCCCTCAATGGTGGCGATCCCTTTTTCGAGGTGGCCCGCACCATAGTGCAAACGGCCGAGAAGTCGGCCTACCGTGGGTGGAAAAGCACCGATGGGCAGAAGGCTCGCTATTGGTTTGTGGAAAACTACACAAACCCGTCGTACAGCGAGTTGCGTAAGGCCAACTACAGCTATCATAGGTTGGGACTAGATATGATGACCAAGGACCAGACCGAGGCACGCAAAAATATATTGGAGGCAATGAAAAGCCTGCGTAAGGTCCACAAGGTGCGTACCAACCTTTTGGCTACGCAGATATTCCTAGATGTGAAGCTGGGCGAGGTGGCAAACATATTCGGGCCGGCACCCGACGCCGAAAAGAAAGAGATATATAACATTGTGAAAGAGATAAGCCCCATCAATCTGCCAAAGATAAAAGGCTTTGAGGGGCGATAAAGAACTATTGCATTTGACAAAACAAAATATAAATAATAAAAATACATTATAATGACACAAATACCAATTAGTAAAGAAACTATTGACGCTATTGCAAAAAGCAATAAGATAGCCAATCCCGGAACGGCATCGATTCGCGAGATGCGCAAAATGATACAAGATGTGGAAGCCGAAACCGGCATACGTTTTGTAAAGATGGAAATGGGTATTCCGGGTCTTCCTGCTGCCAAGGTGGGTGTGGAAGCCGAGATAGAAGCCTTGCGTAACGGCGTGGCATCCATATATCCTGAGATATACGGAACACAGGATGTGAAGGAACAAATATCACTATTTGTAAAGAACTTCCTTGATATCGATGTGCCAACTGATTGCTGTGTGCCTACAGTGGGTTCTATGCAAGCCGGCTTTGCTTCGTTCCTTACCCTTACTCGCTTCGACAAAAAGAAAACCAAAGTGTTGTTTATCGACCCCGGTTTTCCGGTACAAAAACAACAATGCCGTGTGCTTGGTATAGAATATAAGACTTTTGACGTATACGACTACCGTGGCGAAAAGCTACGTGGTAAACTGGAAGAGATGCTTAAGGATGGCGATGTAGCATGCATTATCTACTCCAGCCCCAACAACCCCGCTTGGTTCTGCTTCACCGACGATGAGTTGAAGATTATCGGCGATATGGCCAACAAATATGGTGTGATTGTGCTTGAGGACTTGGCCTACTTTGCCATGGACTTCCGCCAAGACTACTCCAAACCCGGTGTGGCTCCTTTCCAACCTACTGTGGCTAAATATACCAACAACTACGTGCTTATGATTTCGGGTTCCAAATCGTTCAGCTATGCCGGTCAGCGTATAGCTATGATGGTTATAAGCCCCGAACTATACAACAAGGAATGTCCCGATTTGTCTCGTTATTATTCACAAACACAGTTGGGTCGTGCTATGATTTTTGGTACATTGTATTGCCTAAGTTCGGGTACTGCCCACTCGGCTCAGTACGCTTTGGCTGCTATGCTTAAAGGTGCCAACGACGGATCGTACAACTTTGTGAAAGACATCCACGAATATGGCGAAAAAGCTCACATCATGAAGAAGATGTTTATCGACAACGGTTTCTATATCGTTTACGACCAAGATATGGGCGAACCTATTGGCGACGGTTTCTACTTCACTTTCTGCTATCCGGGATATACCGGTCTTGACCTTCTGAACGAGCTTATCCGTTACGGTATCAGTGCTATATCGTTGGATATAACCGGTAGTACACGCCAAGGTATACGTGCCTGCGTAGCATTGGTAATGCGCGACCAGTTTCCCGATTTGGAAGCTCGTCTTGTACAGTTCCACAAGGACCATCCTATTGCTAAATAAGAAGTTCTTTATAATTCAAAATGTTATTTCAATCGGTGTTTGTTGCTTCGGCAATGAATGCCGATTTTTTTTTGAGCCGGGGAACAGTGAGCAATGAGCTTTTACGCCTTAGTCCAAACTCTGTTGACCGTAGTCAAATCTCGCAGTTACTAATTACAAACTTTCATGATTTTTTGGGACGATAGTACATCTATGAGGTCTGTATTTTCGCAAATCACTTGCAAATCGATTTCTAAAAGATGTCTTAATATATTATATGATGAGGCGAATGCGATTTGCCAGTATTATTTGCCCCAAAATACATGACGAAACTTACGGTATACCATAATGGTTGCCCTCCTTTTTTTTGAATCGTAATCTTTAATTGATTGTTATACAGGTGTGTTTTCTAAGGTTTTGCTTTTGGAGTGCAAAAACACTATGCTTTTGGAGTGCAAAAACACTATGCTTTTGGAGTGCAAAAACACTAT
>JAFWBF010000180.1 GCA_017507285.1 Bacteroidales bacterium
ATTGTCGAAAGACAAAGGGCAAAAGTCTAAAGTCGAAGGTCAAAACAGCTACCACCTTGCTTGTGGTCCTGTTGACTCGTTGACTTGTAGTCTTAAAACAACCGGCTACCGCCCTGCTCAATGCTCAATGCTCAAAGCCCAAAATTGTCCTGCGAATCCCAAACTCCCATACTTACGCACCAAAAGTGCCATGGTTTCGCCCCCTAACCCCCATAGTTTCATCCCCTAAGTGCCATAGTTTTGACCCGTAAACCGCATGGTTTTTAGTTGGAGACTACAAGTCCACAAGACTACTAGACTACGAGTGCTTTTCATAGTCGAAAGACAAAGGGCAAAAGACAAAAGTCTAAAGTAGAAGGGCAAAACAACTACCGCCTTGCTTGTGGTCTTGTAGAGTCGTTGGCTTGTAGTCTTAAAACCGTCGGCTACCACCTTGCTTGTGATCTTGTAGACTCGTGGTCTCGTAGTCTTAAATCAACCGGCTACCGCCCTACTTGTGGTCTCGTGGTCCCGTTGACTTGTAGTCTCTAAAAAAAACTTGCATAGTTCAGGAAAAAGTCGTAACTTTGCAAAACTTTTCTATAGGGCAAAAGGTGGAAGTTGAGCTATATAGAGGGATAGCAATCAACACAATAGGGCATCCACCGGGGAAAAAGAGAGGGGTTTTATTTTGGAGCAATGAGCTTTTAGCTACGTGCATAGAGTTGCTTACGCTTTGTCGTCGAAAGGCTAAAGGCTTGCGAACGTTAGTAGTTTGTAGTTAGCAGTTATTGGCTGTTGGCTGTGAGTGGCTTCGTTTGATGCTTCGCAGACCAATAGTCTACAAGACGGCAACTGTCACCTTCGCCTTAAGGCAACTTTTAGCAAAACTCTCTTTTGAACCATAAAGGGAAAAGAGGATCTGAAAAGACTATTTTACCTGTGAGTGTTTTTTCAATCAGTTCCTTGTTCGTTAACATTGTAACTATTCTGGAAATGTTCGATTTTGTTCCCAGGTTATATTCGCTAAGTACTTTTTGCGATGTGAAATCTTTTTCCACTCCGCCAATCAATGCTTTGATGAAATTCATTTGGTAACCCGAAAGTCCTTCTATTTGCTGATAAAACATTGCTGAATTTTGGTTTAGCATATCATCCAGTGCCTCGTTTAATGTTTCTTCGGTAGCTTCTTCTTCTGCATTAAGCATAACGTTCCATGCCAACTGTTGCACATACGATGAGTGGTTGCACACAACATCACATAGCTGTTCAATGAGCAAATCGGATATAGATATATGCTTTTCGGTAAACTTGCTTTTTATAAATGGTATCCAATCAGCGGTAGGGATAGGATTGAGAAAGATAGTGTCACCAAACTGGTAAAATGGCATTCGTTTGTTTTGAAACAAATTTGACAACAAATGCTTTTTACTACCAAACAAACAATAAGATACATGTTTTTGTAGTTGCCATACTCCACGCATTTTTTTTTGTATAGTAATAGAGTCCGGGAACTCACCTATCTGCTGAAATTCATCAATACACACTACAATCCTTTTTCCGTTTTTTTGAGCTATGAGTTCGGGAAGTTGCAAAATTTCTTCGGCAGAATATTCTTTAGGTGTTATGCCTAACGATACCGAAATTTCATTACTTACATCGGGCGAAAAAGAAATCTTAGGCGATAAGCGAACAAGAAAATCTTTAATATTTTGCAATATCATATCCGCTTTTTGAGCAGTTTGTTTCAGTATCGAAGTAGCAAATTTGTTGTAAAACTCGTATTCGCTTCGACAATCGTAAATATCCATATTTACAACATTTACCAACCCGGTATCCACTTGCGAACACACATGTTTCACCAATGAAGTTTTACCTATTCTTCTGTTCGATATAAGAATAACATTTTGACCATTCTCAAAGTCGTTTTTTAGCCTTCGGGTTTCAATAACTCTATCTGTAAAGTTATTCCCATCTACAGCCACACCGTATATAAATGCTCTTTTTTTCATATCAAAAAAATCAATCTTTTCGTTTGCAAAGATACAACTTTTATTGCACAGTTCACAACTTTGTGGACCACAAAATTGTGAACTCTCAACATTCTTTTGCTATTCAATGTATTACACATGTATTTTTTTTATAAAAAACGATATTGAAAAAAAGCATATTTCAACCTGTTTTTTCAAAAGAATAAACGAGAATTGTGATATATGGTTTACATTGAAAACAACTTCTAAAAATCACCTGCCAAAATCGATACTAGAACATCACCTTTAATACAGTGTCATTGCAGGTAAAAGTATCTTTGAAATGCAAAAGTACAATTTATTTCTGATTTGGCAAAATTTATTTTCTTAGATAGATGTAATATTATGTTTTATAGTATTATATTTTTTGCTTTATGCTATTTTTAGTAGGATTTTATAACAACAATTCAACTTTTTGAATATATTTTTGTTTACTTCTTTTATGTTTGAATATGCTTTCGAACATATTGATAGCTGTTATATAAGTGG
>JAFWBF010000181.1 GCA_017507285.1 Bacteroidales bacterium
CCACCTTGTATATATCCCTTGCCCCATGTTTTCGAACCCAATATATTAAGACTCCAACCATTTTCCATAAGACCGGAAGAGGTGCTGAATAGTATTTTATTATATCCATCGGCTCCTACCATATATTCGGCCGATGTTCTTTTTTGGCTTTCATAGCCTTTGGTTATTATGTTGATAGTTCCGCCTATCGATGGGTTGCTTAGCATTCCCGACCCTATGCCGCGTTGGGTTTGTATGGCAATGGCTATATCGCTTAGCCCTGCCCAATTGCTCCAATATAAATCACCATCCTCGGCTTCGTTCACAGGTATGCCGTTGATCATCACTGCAATGTTGGTATTGTCAAATCCTCTCATCCATATTTCCGAGTCGCCCCAACCTCCTTCTTGCTTATTGGCATGTACACCGGGTGTGCCTCTAAGAATTTCGGGAAACTCTTGTGTGCCCAATTTCTCTTCTATTTGATTGGAATTTACTGTGGTAATAGCTATTGGTGTTTTTCGGTCTATTCCCATTTGTCCACTTATGGTTATGCTAGGCAGGTTGAGTGCATTTTTCTCCAATGTTATTTCGATGTGTTTTTTACCATCTATATTTATCAATTTAGTGGTGTACCCAACATACGAAATAATCAATGTTGATGTGTCGGATTTTAGTGCCATCGAAAACTTGCCGTCTATGTCGGTGGTAGTAGCATTCGATGTTCCGTGCTCTCTTATGGTAGCGCCTATAAGAGTTGAATTGTCTTCGGCATCGCGTATTACGCCTTCTATACCGTTTTTTTGCGACATGACATTTTCTGAAAAGGCAATAAGCAGTATCAAGGATACAACTATCTGTTTGCCATAAGTTGATTTAAAGTAATTTATGATCATAATTGACAAATATATTTTTTGCAAAGGTACGTTTTTTCTTTGATATGGACAATAATAAAAAAAACAGTGAGACTTAGATAGTTCACTGTTTATAAGTTTAGACAACTTCGATGATGTAATCAATATTTAGGCAACTTCTAAAAATTCCACGTTTCAGTAAAATAGAAGAATTCTTCTTTAAACTTTTGCGTTGTTGACTTCGTCGAAGTTGCTATCGCTCGGAATAACTAATGCAAGCATTGCTCTTCTCTCGCTTAATCGCAACTTTACGTTTTTTACCGAAATCTTTCTATTTCTTTTTCAATCGCATAGCCCGCTATGCTCAATCAAAAGAAAGTAGAAATCTTTCTAGCAAAATTCCGTAAATCACTTGCAAAGCAATTTTTAGAAATTGCCTTTATATATCAATTTTCGAAAATGTTTTCTTGCCTCTGAGATAGTATTCCAATACTATATTGCCATTGTAAATATTTGAAACTTTACGTTGTGTTATATCTTTGCGTTTTTGTTTGAGTGTAGGTATTTGACGGTAAAAATCCCAATGAGCTTTCATTACTGCTGTGAATTCTTTGGGTTTCTTTTCGGCAAGGAACTTGAGTGCTGCTATCCAGTCCATTAGTACTCGTATTGGGAATACATAGGCAAGTTGTCGCTTTTGCAGATTTTTGAATAGCAGTGAGAAATTGTTGCGAAAGTTGAGAAATGTTTTGAATGGAGAACTTGGTGGCAGAGTACCTCCACCTATATGGTATACTACTGATTGTGGGCAGTAGTATACTTTGTGGCCTGCATTTTTGGCACGCCAGCAAAAATCAATCTCTTCCATGTGGGCAAAAAAATCTCCATCCAAACCTCCGAGATCATTCCATACTTTGCTTTTAACAAACATAGCAGCACCTGAAGCCCAAAATATTTCGCGGGTATCGCTGTATTGTCCATTGTCTTTTTCCAAAGTGGTGAATAGTCGTCCACGGCAAAAGGGGTAGCCATATTTATCTATATATCCTCCGGCACCTCCGGCATATTCAAAGGTATCGCGTTGGTAGTACGATAGCAGTTTTGGTTGGCATATAGCAATTTCGTCGTTTGATTCCATCATCTCAATAACAGGTTCAATCCAATTAGGTGTAACCTCTACGTCTGAGTTGAGAAGCACAAAGTAGTCGGCCTTTACTTTGGCCAACACTCTGTTGTAGCCTTCTGCAAAGCCATAGTTTTTGTCGTTTTGTATTATCTGTATCTGTGGATGGTTTTGTTGCAAAAACTCTACAGAACCATCGGTTGATGCATTGTCGCCTACCACTATATTCACATACGCAGGTGTGTGTTGTATGAGGGTCGGTAATAGGTCTTCCAAAAATTTCTTTCCATTCCAATTAAGGATTACTACTGCTACTTTCTTCATCATATTACTGTATATTAGGTTTTTTATGTTTCCAACGTCGGTGAGACCATAGCCAATATTCAGGTTTGCTAACAATGGTTTCTTCCAAAAAGTTTACATACTTTTCGGTAATATTTCCATGTTTTTCTTCCAAAGGAGTTTCTGTAATTAGTTTGAATGTTATTTCGTAGTATCCGCGTTTCACTTTATATACATCATAGTAGAACACCGGAAAGTTATACTTCTTTGCAAAGTGCTCGCCTCCAAATATAAATCCTGTATCTTGATTTAGGAATTTTGTCCACCAGCATTTGTTTATGTTGTTTGGCGATTGGTCGCTAAGCATCATATATGCTGTGGGTACATTGTGTAGGGTGTAGTATTCGAAAGTATTGCGAACATTGTTGGCAAATACTACTTCGGTGCCGTAGCGTGTGCGATATTTGTTCAAATATTTATCAAGGGTTTTGTTGGATAGCTCTTTTCCAACGCCTACACCATGGTGTTTTAATTGATGTTCGAGTGTGGTTATCATGTATTCCCAATTGTTGTAGTGGGCCGACATTAGTATTATGCTTTTACCTGCTTCGTAGTAGGGAAGTAGCACATCGGCATTGGTACAATGGTAGCGTTCAAACAGTTTTTTTTGTGATAGGCGTAGGTTTAGTATTGCTTCGATAAATATGTCGGCAAGGTGATGGTAAAAGTTTTTTGCTATAAGTTGTATTTCTTTTTCTGTTTTTTCTGGAAAAGAGTTATGTAGGTTGGTTATAACCACTTTCTTGCGATATCCTATTATGAGGTATAGTACGAAGTATACAAAATCAGCAAGCCCATACAATAATTGTATGGGCAAATATGAAATGGGTAATAATATTCCGTAAAAAAGCCACGTGTTAAGCATAGCACTAGTATCCTCTTTCAAACTGTATACCGGCTTCGGCTTGTATGTTTTCTTCTAGCTGATTGTTTGAAAGGCGACGCTCCCAAAACATATCTTGTGTTTCGCCTTTGGCATTGGAGTGTAGCAAGTAGTAGTTGCCCGATCTGAATTGGTCGAAAAATACAAATGCACGCTTTGGATTATCGCCCGGAATGTAATCGTAGAACCACATTTGGTATGGCAGATAATGGATATGTCCTATTTCTTGGAAGTTGCGTGTTGATACTTTGTTCTTTTCGTCAAGTACATATTTAGGAGGACCATATTGTAGGTATACTCTGCCGCGGTCGGATAGATAACCTTTTACGTTGCCTTTTGTAAAGTGCTTGTCAACGTATTCCACCCACTTTCTGTATTTAAACCATTCTGCTTTCGGATTGTCGGAGCGTGCTAGCCAAAATTTGTAGAAAAATGCTTGCTTCTCGTCAAGTGATGCTGTTGAGGCTTCGCCAAAGATAAAATCTTTTTCTTTGCTCGATGCAGTGGCATACAATGTTTGTATGTAATAGTCCAAATCCTTCTCGGCAATGTCTGTAACGAATGTTCCTCCGTAGGCAAATAAATCGTCGGTAGAAAGTTGTACGTTGGGGTTGCTACGTTGGAATGTATATTTTCTCGAACCGAAAGTTTCGTTGTTGCGTGTGCGAAGTTCTACCACCAAATTATAGTTGCCCGATGGTAATTGACTTATATCTAGGGTGCTATATTTAGATATGATGGGTTTAGACACTGTGCGTTCACCGCGAAGGGTGGAGTTTAATCTTTTGCCGGTTTCTTCTACTTCTATGTATGCAACGGTAAGGAAAGTATCGTTTTCTTTTATGGCATCAGTTGCATTGTATATTTCATAGTAGAAGTTTAGAAGGTCAACATCTTTAGGGATATAGCTATCAACGTATGGTTCCATGTCATAGCCATTGCGTGAAATCATATTCTCTTTTTCGGTTGGTTTTACAGAGGCTATTATTTGTAACGACGATATTGATGGTTTGTCTTTTGGAAAATAAACCACAACGTTTTGATTTATCTCTATTGGGTCGGTATCGGCATTTTTATCTTTCATTATTATCTGAAGATTGTATATGCCGTTTGATAGGGCAAAGCGGCATACATCAAGAAACGAAAACATGTTGTTTTCCGGATTGTCGATGGCCGGACTTTGTAAATTATATCGCTTAGCGTAAGCAATAGAATCATCGCGAGTGGCAATAACTGTCATTTCTATTGTTGCTTGATATTTACCATCGTTTGTTGGAATGAATTTAAAATGCCATGCGTTGAACGATACGTAAGTTTCTACGTATGGCGTTTCTTGTGGATTGTCGAATATCGAATACGAAAATAGTGCAACAGAATTTTGTGCTGATAAACTGTTGCCTATCAATAGCAATGCGAAAACAATCGGTACTATTATTTTTCTCATAATGTCGTGTATTTGTATTAATAATGAATGTTTCAAAAAACTAATTAGTGGTAATAACGCAACAAAATTATTATTATTGTTCTTTTTTGTAATGATATTTTTTATCATTATGTGTTACAATCAAGCGATCTTTGGTAAGACTTTTTATATAGAAAGTATCTGATAGGAAAGCGAAACAAGTGTCTTTGATTTTCTTTCCTTCGATTATCAGTGCATTATCGTCCAATAGCCAGGTTTCGTAGTGGTTTTGACGGATGTTTATAGTGGAGGCCAATCCGTCTTTTCCAAGGGTGAATCCTTTTATTTCTTTGGAGGTATTGCCACTGCCTTCCCATATCCACGATCCGTACAAATAGGTTTCTTCTTGTGATGTGCAACCAAAAATACACAGAAGTCCAATGGACAAAAGTATTGCAATATTTCTTTTTGTTGATTTTATTGTATATTGTATCATTCTGCTACATGTGTTAGATATTTCACAAACGAACTATTGGATTTAATATTTTGTATATGGCAATAAATATCGTATAGGCAGTACTGTTTTAAGCAACTTCGACGAAGTCAATATTCAACAAATCACACGCAAAGCAATTTTTAGAAATCGCCGATATTCTTTTTTGCAAGATGATAGATAAAAAAAGGGTATCGCCTTGCAACGATACCCTTCAATTAACTGATTTATAATATAACTATTTCACAATCAATTTGCGAGTTGTGTTGAAGTCATCATTATAAATATGTACGAAGTATGCACCCTTGGCCAATTTGCTTACGTCGATAGTTTTTACTAACGAACCTTCGCAATTGATGGTTTCGGTTACAATCATACGTCCGTTCATATCAGCTACTACAAATTCTACCTTTCCGTTTACACCTTCAACCGAAACAGTGGCTTCGCTGTTGGCAGGGTTAGGATAGATTTGTACTCTTACGTTGTCGGTCGAAGCTGTGTTGATACCCACAGTAGTGCGGAATTGGATTTTGTTGCTCCATGCA
>JAFWBF010000182.1 GCA_017507285.1 Bacteroidales bacterium
CGTTCAAAGCCGGAAAGAAAGCAACCACTCCCGGCAAGCGTGTGGTGTACAAGAAAGGCAAAAAAGTAGTAATGCAATCAGGCATAGTGGTGCCACGTGGAAGCCTCAGCGAAGAAAGTGTTTATGGCAAAATCAGGACCATTGAAGAGAAGAAACCTATAAAATACATATTCGAAAATCACAATTTGATATTCAAACCATATATCAAAAAACTGGTGGAAGAACGCCTTGCACAGTTTGATGGCGATACCAAAAAGGCTATTGCTTCAATAAAGAAAGATCCTATCTATCTAAGAGAAGACAAATCAGTAACACTGGAATATGCCACATGCTTCAAGGAAGAGTATGTAATAAAATATCCGCTAACAAGCATAAAAGCCAAAGATGCCGAATATATAATAGACAAAAAGATAAAAGAAATAGTAAAACAACGCCTAAGCGAACACAACAACAACGAAAAACAAGCTTTCAGCACTCCGCTTTATGCCGATGAAGCTTGCAATATACCTATAAAAACAGTACGTTGCTTTACAGGTCTTTCGGCTGTTGAACCTATAAAATACACCGACGATAATGAACCTATAGGCTTTGTAAAACCGGGCAACAACCACCATATAGCCATATACACAGACAAAGAAGGCAACAAAATAGAACACGTGGTTACATTTTGGCACGCTGTGGAACGCAAAAAGTATGGCTTACCTGCCATTATTACAAATCCCAACGAGGTGTGGGATAAGGTAATGGATATGGAATTACCCGAGTCTTTTATAAGCAACCTACCCGCTCCAAACCTAACCTACCGGCTAAGCATGCAGCAAAACGAAATGTTTATTCTTGGCATGAACGAAGATGATTACAAAGATGCTATAAACAGCAATGACTACAAAACTTTGAATAAGCATTTATATAGAGTTCAAAAGATTTCAAAAGGTGATTATAAATTTAGATTTCATATAGAAACTCAAATAGATGATTCAAAGCAGGCTAATGAAATGAAAAAATATTATAGGGTAACTGGTTTGGTTAGCTTATTCAAATATAATCCTCGCAAAATAAAAATAGATGTATTAGGCAAAATAGTTGAGGTATGATAAAACGAACACTTTGTTTTACCAATCCGGCATACCTTTCGCTAAAGAACGAACAGCTGGTAATAAAGCTTCCGGAAGTAGAGACAAACGCCTCGCTTTCGGAAGCTTTCAAAGCCGATGCCGTTCGCACAGTGCCTATAGAGGATATAGGCATAGTGGTGCTGGACAATAGCCGGATAACCATTACCCACGGAGTATTGGAAAAACTGTTGGAAAACAACTGTGCCGTGGTTACCTGCGATGGCAGCCACCTGCCAGTGGGAATGTTACTGCCACTATGTGCCAACAGCCTGCAAACCGAGCGTATGCGATACCAAATAGATGCTTCGCAACCACTGAAAAAACAGCTTTGGCAGCAAACCATAATGTCCAAAATCCACAACCAAGCTGCAGTGCTAAAGAACATACGCCACTGCGAAGTGGGCAATATGACTAAGTGGGCCACGGAGGTAAAGAGCGGCGATAGCGACAACCTCGAGGCTCGTGCGGCAGTATACTATTGGCAAAATGCGTTTCCCTCTATCACAAACTTTGTAAGAGACCGCGACGGCGACGCTCCAAACAATTTGCTAAATTATGGCTATGCCATATTGCGCGCCATAGTGGCAAGGGCATTGGCAGGAAGTGGATTGTTGCCAACGCTGGGCATACATCACCGAAACAAATACAACGCCTACTGCCTTGCCGACGACGTTATGGAGCCTTACCGCCCCTACGTGGATAAACTGGTAATGGAACTATACGACAAATATCCCGACAGTGACGAGCTGACCAAGGAACTAAAAATGGAACTACTACAAATACCGGTGCTGGATGTAACCATAGGTGGCCGTCGCAGCCCCCTTATGGTGGCAGTGAGCACCACCACATCATCGCTACAAAAATGCTATAGCGGCGAGCTTCGCAAAATCTCCTACCCCATTATGGACATCTAATAAACAAAACAAATATGGATGGGCACACGCTTTAGCGAATATAAAATCATGTGGGTACTTGTATTCTTCGATCTTCCTACCGAAACCAAGAAGGAACGTAAGGCTGCGGCCAAATTTAGGAAAGACCTGCTTACAGATGGATTCACTATGTTTCAGTTTTCCATCTATCTGCGGCACTGTCCAAGCATGGAGAATGCCGAGGTACATATAAAGCGTGTTAAAAAATGTTTACCGGAGTATGGCGAGGTAGGAATTTTGTGTATTACGGACAAACAATTTGGCAATATCGAGATATTTTCGGCACAAAAACCAAAGGAATCGCAGCCAATTTGTCAGCAATTAGAGCTATTTTAGCCACCAATTTAGAACAAGAAAAAGGACATATAGCCGTAAAAAATCCGCCTTTCGAGGGCGGATTTTTTATTTCTAAAACAATAAGTAATCAATTGTAATAAAACC
>JAFWBF010000183.1 GCA_017507285.1 Bacteroidales bacterium
GATACCGGAGTACTATTTTGGCTGTAGGCAAGATATGCTGTGCACATCAATATGCCAAATAATATGTTCTTCACTTTCATATTATAATTGTATTAATCTGTTAAGGTAATAATTTTTCTCTTTTGGAATAAGTCAAAAACAAAAAAAACGGTGGGTTTGGCTGCGTTTTTGGTAGGAAAACACGTATGCTGTGCGTCCTACTGCAGCCCGTGTTTAGGACGCTTACGCGAGTATAGTATTCTGGTTATTAGAACAATACCTGCGGGGTTATATGTCGTAACATTGCATGTCATGCTATTTTTTATCTGTAATTTTATTTTGCAAACTTATAAGTTTTTTTTCAAATATGCAAATGATTTTGCATTATTTTTTGTTGGCAGAAGTGTTTTTATGATAAGGTTTGCATGCAGTTATAGGTAGCTATCGGTGGCAAATGCGGGCTGGTTTTTGACTAGATAGCCCTGAGGAAGTTTTTCATCCCTATGGTATTTTTCTCGCATACCTACCGGTTTTATTATCCACTCCCACAGCGAAATTCAAAACCAAACTATGATTTTATCAAATCATGATTTGATTTCTACAAATCATACTTTGGTTTTTATAAATCATAGTTTGATTTAAATAAATCGTGGTATGATTTTTAATTTTGTGGTAGGATAGGCAATTTTTTCGAGCCTACTCCGTTATATTTCACATACCACCTTTTGGAAAAATGGGTGGGTGATTATTGTTTAACAAGCACTGCAATTATTATGGCAAACTATGTAAAAAGAGAACTTCCCAACCTGCATGGCGAAGGTAAGAAGAAGGCGTATTATAAGATAGAAACCAATAGGAATTTTGGTTGCAACGAGCTGGCAGATTATATGAGCAAGTCCGGTATGGGTATGCCCAAGGCAGCAGTAAAGGCTGTGTTGCTTCAGTTATCGTCGGTTATGGCCAATCTTTTGGCATTGGGCTACACCGTTTCTATTGATGGATTGGGCATTGTGAGCTTAAAGATAGGTCCGAAAAAGAACAAGCGAGGCAGCGATGCCTACGATTTTGATAACAAGCTTACGCCTTCCAACCTAGAGGTTACGGGCGTAAACCTTAAGGTGGATAAGGATTTTTTGAAAGAGATAAACCGTCAATGCCGATTGGAAAATAGGGGAGTGCGTAGCCTTATGCGGTCTATCTATTCGGCCGATGAGCGGCTACAGAGGGCCAAAGATTATTTGGCAGAAAATATGTTTATACGTGTAAAGATGTATGCTCTGCTCAACAACCTCTCGGTATCGGTGGCGCAGCGCGAACTTAAGAAGCTGGCCGAAGACCCACAGTCGGGCATAACATCGGTAGGTCGCGGCTCGGCCAAAATGTATGTTTTGGACAATAATAATGTGTAGCCTAACGGTGCTCTAGATGCCGATTGGGGCAAAGCAACGAGCCCGAAATATAGTCCAAGCTACGGATTAAAATATTGATAATAGCAAAGATATAGTCCAAGGAAAGGCCTTTGGCACAAGCCGGAGATAAAAAACATGAAGCAAAATGCCGAAATATGGAAAATTTTGTGTAAGTTTGCAATCTGAAATTAATAATTCAAAATAAATAATAAGATGTCTATAATTAAAGCATTCAAAGGATTACGTCCTCCAGTAGAAATAGTAAAAGAGTTGGCTTCACGCCCATACGACGTACTTAACTCAGCCGAAGCTCGCATAGAAGCCGGCGGAAATCCACACTCATTGTTGCACGTAACAAAAGCTGAAATCGACCTTCCGGAAGGTACCGACGAACACAGCCAAGAGGTTTACGACAAGGTTGTGGAAAACTACAATATGTTTAAAAAGAATGGTTGGCTGGTACAAGATGAAGAAGAAAAATTGTACATCTATGCTCAAACCATGGACGGTCGCACACAATACGGTATAGTAGCTTGTGCTCATTCCGAAGACTATATGAAAGGAATAATCAAAAAACACGAGCTTACTCGTAAGGATAAAGAAGAAGACCGTATGATTCATGTGCGTATCACCAACGCCAACGTTGAACCTGTGTTCTTTGCTTATCCTGCTCATAAAGAAATCGACGCTATAGTTGAAAACATTGTAAAGAACCAAAAACCTGTATACGACTTTGTAGGTAAAGAAGATGGTTTTGGCCACACATTGTGGGTAATCGACGATAAGAAAACTATCGATCGCCTTGTAGAAATATTCGACAAGGATATTCCTGCTATGTACATCGCCGATGGTCATCACCGCTCGGCTGCCGCTGCTTTGATAGGTCAAGAAAAGAAAGCTCAAAATCCTAACCACACAGGTAAAGAAGAATATAACTATTTTATGACTGTTATATTCCCTGATAACCAATTGAAAATTATCGACTACAACCGCGTTGTAAAAGATTTGAACGGCCTTTCGAAAGACGAATTCTTGGCTGCTTTGAACGAAGCTTTCGTTGTAGAAAAGATGGGTACCGAAATATACAAACCTTCTAAACTACACGAATTTAGTGTTTACATCGATGGCGAATGGTACAAACTTAACGCTAAACCCGGCACCTACAACGATAACGATCCTATCGGAGTGCTTGACGTAACTATCCTTTCAAACTTGGTATTGGATAAAATATTGGATATTAAAGATCTTCGTACTTCCAAACGTATCGACTTTGTAGGCGGTATCCGCGGATTGGGCGAATTGAAACGCCGTGTAGATAATGGCGAAATGGTAGCTGCTTTCGCCCTATATCCGGTATCGATGCAACAACTTATCGACATAGCTGATAGCGGCGATATCATGCCTCCAAAAGCTACTTGGTTCGAACCAAAATTACGTTCGGGTCTTGTAATTCACGAATTGGCTTAATACAATTTGAATATTTACCATATTGTAAAAGGTGCTTTGCCTATCACGGCAAGCACCTTTTTTGTTTTCCGAAGAGTGTGGGGGTGGCTTTGTATACCGCTTTGCCTAAACTATATATATCTTTGCTTGTTTATACTTTTCAAACTATAAATATCTAAAGGTATGCAAAAAGTATTATTGAAAGAGTTTTTGGACAGCGAGAAATCGTGTGGATTTATATTGCTGGTTTGTGTGGCTTTGTCGCTTCTGCTGTCGAATACGCCTATAGGGGAAGCCTATCAAGGCTTTTGGCAGATGGAGGTGTTTGGGCATAGCCTTGTGCATATTATCAACGATGGACTCATGACTCTTTTTTTCCTACTTATAGGATTGGAACTTGAGCGTGAGATATATGTAGGTGAGCTTAGGCGTTGGCGTGATGCTGTTTTGCCGTTGTTTGCTGCTGTAGGAGGTATGTTGGTGCCGGCTGCAATATATTATATGATTACAAGTGGTACTCCCTATGTTGGAGGTGTGGGTATTCCCATGGCTACGGATATTGCTTTTGCCATAGGCATATTGTCGCTACTGGGCAATAGAGTACCGGTGGTATTGAAGGTCTTTTTGGTGGCTCTGGCTGTCATAGACGATTTGGGTGCAATATTGGTTATAGCCATATTTTATGCCACCGATATAAGTTGGATGTATCTTGGGTTGGCATTGCTTGTATTTCTGTTTCTGCTTGTACTTAATAGGAGCAATGTGCTTAAGCTTTGGCCCTACTTGTTGGGAGGTGTGGCAATGTGGTACTTTATGTTGCTTTCGGGTGTGCATCCCACACTTTCGGGTGTGCTGTTGGCTTTTGCCGTTCCTTTTCGCAATCATAGCGTTTCGGCTCCTTCTTTCCGCTTGCAGCATTATCTTACCAAGCCCATAGGTTTTGCAGTGTTGCCTCTTTTTGCTTTGGCCAATACAGCCATAGCCTTCACCGGCGATGGGTTGGACAATGTGTTTTTACCCTCGGGGATAGGGGCTTTGCTTGGCTTGTTGGTAGGGAAACCTTTGGGCATAATGCTGTTTGTATTCATCGCAGTATGGCTTGGGGCTGCCTCCAAACCCAAGGCTTTAAAATGGAAATATATATTAGGCGTTGGTTTGCTTGCAGGCATTGGATTTACTATGTCGATATTTATCACATTGCTGTCGTTCGATAGTACATCGCTTATATCGGGCACAAAAGTAGCTATATTGTTGGCATCTTTGCTCTCGGGTATATTAGGATACGTCTGGCTTACTATGGTGTTGCCACATGGTGATAAACAAAAAAAGACCACTTAACGTAAGTGGTCTTTGGTGACTCCGACAGGATTCAAACCTGTAACCTTCTGATCCGTAGTCAGATGCTCTATTCAGTTGAGCCACGGAGCCGTTTGATTTCGTTTGCAAAGGTACAAACTTTTTCCCATACGACCAAGAAAAATCTTTCTTTTTTTCTTCTTTTTTTTGAAAGATATTGCGGTATAGAAGGTTACAAGCATAAAATATTTTGTGCAGAAGTGTGAAAAACTTACTTTTTCGTTATGTTTTTGTGATGAAATATCCCTTTTGGGACTATTTTTGCACCTCAAGAGTAAAGTTTTTGCTTGCTGAAGTATAAAAAACGCTATAATATGCTGCTGTATATTGCTTTAGGTGATATTTGTAGCGTTTCAATCAGTAGTATGGTGCTTTTGTAGTGAAGAAAATAAAAAGGAGACCCCGAA
This sequence comes from Bacteroidales bacterium, assembly GCA_017507285.1. Lineage (GTDB taxonomy): Bacteria > Bacteroidota > Bacteroidia > Bacteroidales > P3 > HGM05376. Next base: position 4,598 of record JAFWBF010000183.1, read on the forward strand.
GGTTGTGGTCGAGGTCTCCTGCTATGGTTATTCTTTTTTCTGAAAAGCTAATGCCTATTTCTTATTCTTCAACGTTGGAATGTACCACATATTTTCTCCATTTCTCTAGAACGGTTTCCATATCGGCCGGCAATTCCGATTCGAAGTGTAAAGTTTTCTTGGTTGTAGGATGGACAAAGCCTAATATTTTGGCGTGCAATGCTTGGCGGGGCAATAGCTCGAAACAGTTGTTTATAAACTGTTTGTACTTGGAGAAAGTTGTCCCTTTCAGTATTATATCGCCACCATAAGTGTCGTCGTTAAACAATGGATGCCCTATGTATCTCATGTGAGCCCTTATCTGGTGTGTACGTCCGGTTTCCAACACACACTCAACCAATGATACGTATCCAAATCTTTCCAAAACTTTCCAATGCGTTACGGCATGTTTTCCTTGGTCGCCATTGGGAAATACTGTCATTATTTTTCTGTCTTTTGGCGAACGGCCCAAGTTTCCTACTATGGTGCCCGAGTCGTCGGCAAAGTCGCCCCATACCAAGGCGTTGTATTTACGTTCGATGGTATGTTCGAAGAATTGTTTTGCCAAATAAGTCTGAGCCATTTCGTTTTTGGCAATAAGTATAAGTCCCGATGTATTTTTATCTATGCGGTGTACCAAATAAGGTACTACGGGCGAGCCATCGCTATTGGTCTGACCTTGAAAATGGAATGTTAGTGCATTGAGCAATGTGCCGGTATAGTTGCCATAGCCTGGATGTACTACAAGGTTTGCCTGCTTGTTTACCACTATTACATCATCGTCTTCATACACTATATTTAATGGTATGTCTTGTGGTATTATTTCTATTTCTCGCGGAGGTTCGGGCAGTAGAACGCTTATCACGTCACCGGGCTTCACCTTATAGCTAGGCTTGGTGGGTTTGTTGTTTACCAAAATACAGTCGGCTTTTGCAGCGTTTTGTATCTTATTGCGCGATGCTCCTTCTATGCGAGCCATCAAAAATTTATCTATGCGTAAAAGGCTTTGACCTTTATCCACTACCACACGATAGTTTTCGTACATTTCACCATCGTCGTGTCTTTCTTCTATTTCTTGTAATGTTTCGTCTATCATTTGGAGTATATGTGCTTATTTTGCTATGATGATTTTTGTTGTATATTGTTGTTTTGTGTTGTTATCTACGGCTTTTATCATATATAGTCCGTTGGCAAATTCTGCTGTACTTATTCCTTTGGATAGAGGTTTGGCATAAACGCATTTGCCCTGCATATTATATATATATATAGTGTAATTTTCTCTAGGTCTATCATTTGGCATACTTACAAATATTCTGTCCTTGGCCGGATTGGGGTATGCTTTTATGGTTTGGGTCTCGGTCATAGTATGATTATTGTTTATGCCCACAGTGGCTTTTGCGCCAAAGTATGGCCTTATCATTAAAGCTCCGGCTAGGATACTTTGCTGCCACTCCATACCTGTTTTGTAATAAATATGTTGTCGGGCATCGTTGTTGCGGTCGAAACCAAGATTTATGAACGATCTTGAATGTTGTTCAAAACCTACATATATAGTGCCGTTTACCTTTACTCCGCGTTCCAAAATGTAACGTTTGTATTGGTTCATTTCGCCAAATTGGGGGTAGCAATATTTTTCGCTCTTGTATATAATCGTTCCGGGTGTTCCATTATTGTCGTCCCATATTGTTATGTAGAAAGGTATTTCAGAGTTTTCGTTGTTCATCGTTTGATTGAAAAACATATCGATGGCTGTAAGAGTGTCGGAGGTGTTGAGTTTGAACTTGTAAGCCAGTGACATTACGTTGTTCGACGATGTAAGTCCGTAGCCGTTTTCGGCACTGCCATCGTCGTAGGCATAATAGTTGTCGAATATTTGATTGAATATTATTGTATCGTTTTCTGCATGAAGGTCGCCGGTAATACCGTTCTTTATTATATGTTTTATTTTAAATATTGATGGCGAGTTTGTGTTTACTGTAAATGTGAAATCTATTGGCGGATTGGCGTGAGCTTCTGCTGTTTGGTACAGTCCCGAAGGGAAGAACGGCGATATATTGTCGTGTCCACCACTATAGGTGTTTACCAAGCTGCCGTTATCTTGTTCCACCACATACGAGTAGTTGCATTCCAATGCAGTGGAATACAGGTTTGTGATGGTAAGTTCGGAATTGGTTTTCATGTTGCTTTGTCGGAATTGTTTTGACGGCATGGCATTGTAATCTTTTAGGAATGACGGTGCCGGCAAAACAAAAGCTATGTCTCTTATTGTACTATCGGTGCATGAACGTAAGTTGTTTATGTATACATAATCGATGTTCCATTGGTCTGTGTTGCCGGCTATTCCGGGTTTTGCACTATTATCTAACGAGCAGTAGTTTCGGAAACGGAACCTAAAAGTATTTGAAAAGTAAACGCTATCGGTTATTGCTATACATACATATTTGAAAAAGAATCCGGTATTTGCATGTAATGTATCTAATTCAAATCCTGCCGATGCCCATACGGTGTTCCACCTATTGTTTTTGGCATCGAAAAAGTCGAGCATAAGCGAATCGTCTACCGAAGGTGCGTCGCCTACTCTTTCCCACATATTGCCATATCCTCCACCCGGCTGAAAGTAAAAACTCAGATATATGGAGTCGGCAGCTGTTACAGCTTTTTTGTATGGCACAAACAGAGAGTCGAGCCTTATGGGGTTTGATGTAAGGGTATCGGCTGCAAATAGTGATGTGTTGGCAGAGCTATGCATATTACCATATCTATCTAAGGCATCTAGTGTGGCTACACCTATGGTAGGAGGGAATATTGCGTAGGAGGAGTTGATGTATACATGTTCGTCGCTCCACAATAGGCTGTTTGGATAACCGTTATAGTTAGAAAAATCGTCAAAAAAAGGAAGTTGCAATATGTTGTCAGACTTAGAATGTTTTTTTGTTTGCTTGGCAAGCTGTTGCAAAACAGCGTTGCTTTCAAGTCCTACAAGCGATTCCTGGGCATACAACCAATTGACACAAAAGTATAAACACAAAACACAAAACACATTTTTCATTCGCATAATTACCATCAAAATACTATTAAAACATTAAAAAATCGCTTACTCATTCTTTTTCTCAGACCATACAACCAGCTAGTTGTATGACCTAACTATACATTTCTTCGAGGTCTTACCAATTGAAAGAAGTTTCACTTTCTTCGTCAACCACTTCTTCGTCGGTAATGGACGATGTGTCTATCTTAAAATTTTTGACCAGCTTGTTGAAGTCTGTTGTATTTTCCGATTCGTACCATATTTCTACTGTCGTGCCCAATTGCAATCTTGAACGTCCGTTGTAGTCGGGTGATTGTTTTGCCACACGCACATAGCGTGGATCAACATCGGCAGGGTAATGCTCTTTACCAACGTTTAGCGACGCCGAAAGTATGGTTCGGCGAGCATCTTCGGGAGTTTTGCCCAATACAAATGGAGCAATGGTTACGGATTCTTCCTGAATGTCGCCCTTTCCAACAGTAAGGTCAATATACGAACCTTTTTCTACCATAGTATTTTCCGCTACCATTCGGCCTTTGTGATATTGTTCAAGCACAGCATTTTTAAACTCGCTTTCCACAAAACTAAGTTTGCCACCTTGCAAACCGGCTCCTTCCAATTCCGATATTGCACGCCGAACGGTCATGTCTATAACATCGGGTACATGAATTTTTTCGGGGCTGTAGGACGATATTGTAATATATACCTTACGTCCGGGTTTGACATTTTCGTGCGCTATGGGGTCTTGTGTAAGTACAATTCCACCTTCGCTATTGGCCACAAAAACAGAATCTATAACAATAAATTCCAATTGTGTCGACTCCGGAAAGGAACTTAAATCGGATATATTGTGCCCAACAATTTCGGGAACAATAAACTCCTGTCCGTGGCGGCTATAATGTTTCAAAAAGAAATATACACCTATAAGGATTATTACGCTGACGCCAAACATCAGCAATAAGTGCTTAAATAGCGGATACTTGTAGAAGAATTCTTTAATATTCATGGTTTTATATAAATATATCTGTTTTCGACATAATTTTGAATCTAAATAACTCAAAGTGCGTTTTATTATTGTTTGAAAAGCAAATAAATTGTTGCCCATATCATCACTCTCCAAATCCATCGCCCGAAAAAGGTAGCGGATGCAATACATATAACATCGAAAATTATGGTATATTGTCAATCTGTCGGAACCCTATCATTAATCATTTTGCAATAGGGTGTAAATATAGACAACACTATGGTGTAAAAAAAACGCTCGTGATGTAGCTAAATCTCCCTCGTGATGTAGATGGATTTCCCTCGCGAGGAAAATCCATCTACATCACGAGGGAAAAAACTTCGATTGGTAGTAACGGAACATATTGGATACTAATCATTTTTTTACTCCTTCGGAATAGGTGTTTGCCGAACAACGGCAACCACCACACCAAAGAGCACCGAAACATTGGAAGCTGATGACATTGATTACTACTTAAAAAAAACTTTTTCGTTTACACAACTTTTATATCATTTTCTCGTTTTTAGGGCAATCTATAATGATAAATAAATTGTTTTATAACAATAAAGGAAAACAGAGTGTAACCATATTAATTGATACCTATTATGGAAGAAATTATTGTAGGAATAGATTTTTCGAGAGGTTCGGAATGTGCAATAGAACTAGGTATAGATATTGCCAACCGAATGAAGCAAGATATGAAACTGGTATATGTAATATCCGAATCTGACGATGGTAAATCATTGGAAAAAGATATTGAAAGCAAAATAAAGGCGCTGATATCGAAATACAGTCCGATGTTGCTCAAAACCAAGATGACCCATACGATAAGCCGGGGTAAAGTTTCGCAGGAGTTGGCATCAATAGCCAAGGCCGATGAAGCCACGATGGTGATAGTGGGCACACATGGAACCTCGGGCTACGAGAAGGACTGGATAGGTCGCAACGCCTACAAAACCATAGAAGATACCGAATGTCCGGTAATAACGGTGCGCGAAAACTTTAACTTCAACAAGGACTTGGAACGCATACTGGTACCCATAGATAGCTCTATGGAAACCCGACAAAAGGTGCCAATGGCTACCAAAATAGCAAAATTGTTCAACTCAAAAATACATATATTGGGATTATATACATCAGAGTCGATAATGCCAATGGTAAATAAATATGTAGAACAAGTAGAGAAGTATTTGCAGAAATACAGTATAGAATATACTACCGAAAAGATGGGTTGCGAAAACATCACCGACGCTACATTGGAATATGCCTATAGCATAAACGCCGACTTGATTGTGATAATGACCGAGCAGGAAAAGAGATTTTCCAACATAATGCAAGGCTCGTATGCACAACAAATGATACACCGCTCAATGATACCGATTATGACCATACATCCCGAGGAAATAAATTCGGCCGCACGGTAATAAGATTTTTAAATATTATTCGGCAATAAAGAAGAGATATTTGCGTTAAAACAAAATATTAATTGACAAACTAAACGAATAAAATACACAATATGAAACGTGTGATAATATTTTTGCTCTTGGCTATGATGGTATTTAACATCTATGCACAAAAAAGAGGAACAATTCAGATTGTTGGCGACCGAAAAGTATCCCACCTTGTTGATACTCATATAGAATTTAACGAACGAGTGAAAACAATACCGGGTTTCAGAATACAGATAGCATCGGTGTCCGGCAACAATTCAAAATCAAAAGCCTTTGCCATAAAAGAACAGTTTATCAGCGAATATCCCGAAATAAAAGCATATCTGGTATTTGATGAACCCAATTTCAAAGTAAAAGTGGGGGACTTTGTGAGCAAGCTAGATGCTTTCGTGTTTTTGCAAAAGATAAAATCGCAATACCCTTGTTCAATAATAAAAGACAATGTGTATCCGATATATAGCGATGATGAGGAACTTATAATTGAAACAGACGACGAACAGCCGTAAAAGACAAACTAAATAATTCACATATTAAATTTAATAATATACACCATGGATTCAAAACAATATATCGAAACAAACAAAGATCGTTTTCTTGAAGAATTATTTGAACTGATACGTATCCCATCAATAAGCTCGCAAAGCGAACATAAAGAAGATATGATACGCTGTGCCGAGAAATGGAAAGAATTTATATTGGCTGCCGGTGCCGATAAGGCCGAAGTGATGCCTACCGAAGGCAATCCAATAGTATATGGCGAAAAGATAGTAGATCCAAAACTTAAAACAGTTCTTGTTTATGGCCATTACGATGTGATGCCGGTAGACCCAATAGAACTTTGGAATACAGATCCTTTTGAACCCGTAGTGAAGGACGGAAAGATATGGGCTCGCGGTGCCGACGACGATAAAGGTCAATCATTTATGCACGCCAAAGCTTTTGAAACTATGGTGAAGACCAATACCTTGCCTTGCAACGTGAAGTTTATGCTGGAAGGTGAAGAGGAGATAGGTTCAGGAAGTTTGGCAAAATGGATTGTTACTAACAAAGATTTGGTAAAAGCCGACGTGATATTGGTGTCGGATACCAGTATGATAGCTAGTGATGTGCCTTCGATAACTTCGGGGCTTAGAGGTTTGGCATATTGGGAAGTGGAAGTAACCGGACCCGCTGCCGACCTACACTCCGGTTTGTTTGGTGGTGCTGTGGCCAACCCTATCAATACTCTTTGTGAAATGGTAGCAGGAATGATGGACAAAAACAACCACATAACTATACCGGGATTCTACGACGATGTGGTGGAATGTACAGCCGAGGAACGTGAAATGCTAAACAAAGCTCCTTATAGCGAAGAAGCTTACAAAGCAGGAGTGGGAGTGAAAGCTCTAAGAGGCGAAGCCGGATACACCACCATCGAACGTGTGGGAATACGTCCAACTTTCGACCTATGTGGTATATGGGGCGGATACACAGGCGAAGGGTCAAAAACAGTATTGCCTTCTAAAGCATACGCAAAAATATCCAGCCGTTTGGTGCCAAACCAAGACCATGAAAAGATAGGACAGATGTTTAAACAATATTTCGAAAGCATAGCACCGGAATATGTTACAGTAGAGGTGCGTTGCCTACACGGTGGTCAAGCATACGGATGCCCAATAGACTTGCCCGAATATAAGGCTGCCGAAGAAGCATATATCGAAACCTACGGAAAACGTCCTATACCTATGCGTAGCGGTGGAAGTATTCCTATTATTTCTGAATTTGAGAGAGTGCTTGGTATAAAATCTATACTCATGGGATTTGGCCTTGGTAGCGATGCTATACACTCGCCAAATGAAAATTACCGTATCGACCACTTCTACAAAGGTATCGAAACCATTATAGCATTCTACAAGCATTATGCAAAATAATCAATAACAATACTAATATAGCAAAAGGTAGCGGCTTGATCGTTGCTACCTTTTTGCTTTAACTATATCAATGAAAGAAAAACTATTAATAACATTATCATTTCTCAGTTTGGGATTGGGGATAGTGGGAATGTTTATTCCGATACTGCCCACAACTCCTTTTTTGCTTTTGTCGGCAACTCTGTTTGCAAAAAGTTCGGACTTCTATTACCAATGGCTACTTACACATAAACATTTTGGACCATATATAAAAGATTTTCAAGAAAACAAATCTATACCGCTGAGAATAAAAATATTCAGCATATCGTTATTATGGCTAACCATATTGATAAGCATTATATTTGCAGCCAAGGGAATGTTGTGGCTTCAGATTATGCTTATGGCAATAGCCGTTGGGGTAAGCATACACATATTGTCGTTCAAAACTAAACGATAAAATTTTTATTTATAAGCATAACCAAAATAACATTTTTTAGTTTTAGACACTAACAAATAAAAGTATAAGATAATGAAACGTATATTACTATCTTTAATGATGAGTTGGCTTGTATTGGCAACTTTTGCCGAAGATAAGACAAAGATATACCTTTTCAAGTTGGAAGAAGATATAGCCCAACCGGCAGTGATGAGGGTTGAAAAGGCATTGGAAAAAGCCAAAGAAAACAATTCTGATTTGGTAATAATGCAGCTAAACACTTTTGGTGGCGAACTAGCTGCTGCCGACAAGATACGAACCATGCTGCTACAGTCGGAAATACCTGTATGGGCATACATTAACAATAATGCTGCCTCGGCAGGTGCTTTGATTTCCATAGCTTGTGAACGCATATATATGCATTCCGGTTCCAGCATAGGTGCAGCCACAGTGGTGAATCAAACCGGAGAGGTTCAACCCGATAAATATCAAAGCTATATGAGATCCCTGATGCGTACAACAGCCGAAACTCGTGGTAGACGACCAGATATAGCCGAAGCAATGGTTGATCCAGATATTGAGGTGAAAGGTATTGTAGATAGTGGTAAAGTGCTTACATTTACCACCGAAGAAGCTATTGCTAACAATTACTGTGAAGGACAAGCTGAAAGTATTGCCGAACTGCTTAAAACAACCAATATAACTAGCTATACTATAGAGGAACAGCACTACACTCTTGTTGAAAAAATAATAAACTTCCTAATAAATCCAATGATAAGCGGACTACTGATAATGCTGATAATAGGTGGTATATATTTCGAATTCCAATCGCCGGGTATAGGATTTCCATTAGCAGTGGCAATATTGGGAGCATTGCTATACTTTGCACCTCTATACCTCGAAGGACTTGCTGCCAATTGGGAAATAATAATATTTGTGATAGGTATAGTGCTATTGGCAATAGAGATATTTGTATTTCCCGGATTTGGTATTGCCGGGATAGGAGGTATAATATGTATAATTGGTGGCTTGGCTTTGAGTTTAATAGGAAATGTTGGTTTCGATTTCTCAATAGTCCCATCAAGTGATATGATACAAAGTTTTTCGACCGTGATAATATCGGTAAGCATAGCATTTCCATTAGCAATATGGTTAGGCAAAAAAATGTTTACCAATAATATGTTTGGAGCTAAATTAGCATTGGTTGCCGAGCAAAAAGCATCTGAAGGATACACGGTATCGCAACCCGTCTTTAATTCTCTGATAGGTGAAAAAGGTGTCGCCGAAACAATATTGCGTCCATCGGGAAAGGTAAGGATAGCCAACGATGTTTATGATGCCGTAGCACAAATATCATATATAGAAAGAGGCGAAAAAATAGTAGTGGTAGAACACGAAAATTCCAATCTTGTGGTTGCAAAAGTAGATTGAAAAACAAGAAAGAGAAAAAAAATTTTGCAGATTAAAATAAAATGTGTAACTTTGCAAACTGAAAAATAAATATATAAATAAATAATTACTTAAAAAACAAATAATTATGCCTGCAAGAATTAGATTACAACGTCATGGTAAAAAGAATCAACCTTTTTATCATATCGTAGTTGCGGATGGTCGTGCACCACGAGATGGAAGATTTATAGAAAAAATAGGCACTTATAACCCAATGACCAATCCTGCACAAATAGCATTGGATATTGACCGTGCAGTAACATGGTTGAAAAACGGAGCTCAACCGAGCGATACCGCAAGAAAAATTTTATCGTACAAAGGTGTCTTGTTGAAAAGACACTTGCAAATAGGTGTTGAGAAAGGAGCTATTTCGCAAGAACAAGCTGATGTGAAATTCAACCAATGGTTGCAAGAAAAAGAAAACAAGATAGCTAACAAACGTAGCTCTATCGAAAATGAAGCACGCTCGAACAGAAAAGCACGCTTAGAAGCTGAACAAAAAGCTAACGAAGCAAAAGCTGCTGCTGTAGCTGCAAAGAAAGCCGCTGCCGAAGTTCCTGCTGAAACAGAAGAAGCTGCTAATAACGAAGAAACTACAACTCAAGAATAATATTTTTTCTTCACTATATAAACGATTATTTGCAGATATGTGTGGATAATCGTTTTTTTATGGCAAATATAAGTTGTGAAGATGTTTAAAAGCAAATGCTTTAAAAGAAAAAATATCAACTTGAATGTCAGTATAATAACTGTAAATGTAGGTTTTCGTTATGATTTTTGTTGCAAAGTTCTGCAAAAATGAGTAATTTTGCAAACTCGTAAAAGATTAGAAATGACAGAAAAAATAGATACAAAAATACAATTTAGTGGTTTGAAATCAGGTAAATATACCTATGGTTTTACTCTGAATAAGATATTCTTCGCATCGTTCGGAAATGAGAATTTAGAAGATGGCGAAGTGAGTTTTTCTGTTGTTATGGAGAAGGCAGATCATTTGCTAACTTTTGACTTTTCTTTTACAGGTTTTGTTCGTTCGATATGTGATAGATGTCTCCAACCATTGGAAATACCAATAGAAGGACACGAAAAGTTATTAGTAAAGTTTAGTGATACCGAGACTAGCGATGATGAAAACATACTAGTGGTTTCGGAAAATGAATATCAAATAGATCTTGCACATATAATGTATGAGTATGTCGTAACTGCGTTGCCCATACAGCATATCCATCCGGATGACGAAGATGGTCGATCGACATGTGATAGTGTAATGCTTAGCTTGTTGGAAACGATGCAACAAAAAGATAATAATGACAATGAAATAGACCCACGTTGGGAAAAATTGAAAGAATTAAAAATAAAATAAAAACAATAAAGTTATGCCACATCCAAAACACAGGTTTTCACAAACCAGAACAGCAAAAAGAAGAACTCACGATAAAGTTGAGGCTGCTCAATTAATTACATGTAGCAATTGTGGTGCTAAAGTTATGTATCACCACGTATGTCCCGAATGCGGATACTACAGAGGAAAATTAGCTATCGAAAAAGGCGTTGAAGCTTAATTTCATTATAGCATAATAGTTACATATCGTGCAAGAAGTACTTTTACTACCAATATAGAGTGGTAGAGTACCTCTTGTATGTGTGTAATAAAATTTTCCGAGTTTACAGCAATAAGCACATAATATGTTTATTGCGCAAATACTTAATAAAATATAGTTATGAGAATTGGAATAGATGTGATGGGGGGCGATTTTGCACCTCAAGCTACTATGGAAGGAGCTGTAAAAGCTGCTAAGATATTAGGCAACGATGACAGAATTGTTTTAGTAGGAAAGGAATCTGCCATTATGCAAGAATTGGAACGTTTACAAGAAACCCCTTCTTTGTTTGATATTGTTAATGCCGACGAGATTATTGAAATGGATGAGAAACCGGTAAAAGCAATAAAACAAAAACCCAATTCAAGTTTAGCCGTAGGTTTTCGTTTGTTGATGGAAGGTAAGATAGACTCCTTTGCTAGTGCCGGAAACACAGGTGCCATGCTTGTTGGTGCTATGACCACTGGTGTATTGGAAGGAGTGTTGCGTCCTTGCCTTATGACGGCATTGCCTCGAATAGATGGAGGTGTATGTTTGTTGGTAGATTCAGGTGTAAATCCTGATTGTAAACCCGAAAACTTATATCAGTTTGGTTTGTTAGGTAGCATGTATGCCAAATGTGTTCTTAAGGTGAAAAATCCAAAAGTGGGACTTTTGAACCTTGGTACTGAAGCTGGAAAAGGCAACCTGCTTACGACAGCGGCTTACCAATTGATGAGTGGTGCATCTGATTTCAACTTCATTGGAAACGTAGAACCAAGAACATTGTTTAATAGCAATTGCGATGTGTTTGTTTGCGATGGATTTGTTGGAAATATGATGCTGAAATTGTTAGAAACATTTTGGTATACTACCACAAAGCGTGGTCATACTGATGAATATTTGGCTCGTTTTAACTACGAGTTATATGGAGGAACACCTATTTTGGGTGTAAGCAAACCTGCTATTGTAGGCCACGGTATATCTAGTGCATTAGCTATACAAAATATGATTCTTCAATCAAGAGATATCGTTAATGCAAATTTGGCTGAGAATTTGAAAGAAATGTTGACTAAATAACAACAAATCGATAATAAAGAATTAGAAAGAGAACGAAATTGACATACGATTTCGTTCTCTTTTTTATATGCAAATATTCACTAGCAGTTTGTATATACCTATACCCAAATAGTTACCTATTGCATAGCCCATCAGGCCTATCCCAATACCGGTAAGTATAACGTTTCTGTTGCCTAAAGAGGCAGCTACCAATGGAACAAAAGGAGGGGAATTGATCAACGCTACCGAACTTACCAATACAGTATCGCCATCAAGTTTGAAGATTTTGGCGAACACTATTTGTAAAACCATGGAGCCAAAAATAGCAAATGTGACATAATATAGTATAAAAATATTGTCGATAAGATTTAGCTCTGAAATATTTACCATATTGGCTATTGCAAAACAGAAGACATAGACACAGTATAGTCCCAAATCGAACGAGTGCTTGATTGCTCTCACCGGTTTGACAAACGACATACAAAGTGACAAGGTGGTAAGTACCAATATGAGAACCGCAACACTGTTGCCCAATGGTATAATAAGCGAAATGGTGTATGACACTGCAGCTATAACCACTGCTACAAAAATGGCAAACAGCGATGAACGCCATAATTCTTTGCCAAAGAGAGGCAGTCTATCATCACTGACATATTCCTTAACTGTGTCTAACGAGGTTGTAATCTTTGGCGGTAGCAGTAGACGAAAAATTGTTTTGCCAAAAAAAATTATAAATAATAGATACAGTCCTGTGGCTACTAAATCGTAGCTTGTAACAAGAAGGTAAAGGTTGTTTGGCAGTCCCACGGCTTTAGATATAGGACCTATATTGGGTATTCCACCTGTGTATATACCTATCATTGCACCACTTACTTTGGCATAATCGGTAGTGGAAATGCCGGCATCGGTTGCCATTGGGCGGAAAATAAAATATCCTAACATTATGACTATGACAATGCTTGCTACACCGCTTGCAAAAGCTTTGACTGCTATTCGGGTGGACCATTTGTGAAAATCGCAACTCATAAGCATAAGTGGTATGGCTATAGGAATAGCTATATTGCTAGCCCAATTACAAACTGATAGCTCAAGGTTGTCAAAAATACCTATATTGCCAACTAATAACCCTATGCAATAAAGTATCATCATCGGGCTAACTTTGTTAATAAAACTCCACTTATATGATAGGCATACGACCAGTAGTGGTACTCCAAGCAAGTATATAACTGTGGTAATAATGTGTAAAACTTCTGACATAGTGTACTTTGTGTATTATTCAACGGATTAAATTTCGATGCAAAATTACACTATTTTTCTAATAGAAAGAAATACGACTTCAAGAAAAAAGAGCCCCCTCTCTTGCAACGGAGAGGCGGCCCCAAAAATACATCTTTGAAATAGTAAGCACACGCTATAATAACATAGCATGATGTGGTTTGTTCATCAAAATGAAAAAAGATTTGTGTATAATTACAACTTGTTGGATGAATTAAGGCAACTTCTAAAAATACGTTCTATGAAACAACACTGTATTCTATATTTTTACCTAAATCTTTCTAGCAAAATTCCACAAATCACCTGCAAGCCAAATTTTAAAAGTTGACTAAATAGCAAATTGGTATTATTCCTAATGCAATAAATACTATGATATGCAGTTATACAAAATAGCGAATTAAAAAAATAGCAACAAGATGAAAGAAGTGTTTGATTTGATAAACCAAATGTCGCCATACCTACTGTTGGGATTTCTTTTGGCCGGTATTATGCATGCCTTTGTCCCACATACGATGTATAAAAACTATCTCAGCAAGAGTAATTTTCGTTCGGTGTTCAATGCCACATTGTTGGGTATTCCGTTGCCATTGTGTTCGTGCGGAGTTATACCCACAGCCATGTCGCTACGCA
>JAFWBF010000184.1 GCA_017507285.1 Bacteroidales bacterium
CACAATAAATATTATTTACACTCGTTTGACAAAGCATCATATTTTAAAATTAGTTTTTTTCTCTAGCTGCAAACCTTATTCTTACGGGTTTGCAGTTCCTTTTTTCTCTTCCAAAAAAAATATTTCCACAGCACAATAAATATTATTTACACTCGTTTGACAAAGCATCATATTTTAAAATTAGTTTTTTTCTCTAGCTGCAAACCTTATTCTTACGGGTTTGCAGTTTTTTTTTACTCCTCTTTCAAAAAAAATATTTCCACAGCACAATAAATATTATTTCTCTTCGTTTGTGCGATATCATATTTTAAGTGTATTTTCTTCATTGACTGCAAACCTATTTCTTCAAGGTTTGCAGTTCCTTTTTTCTCTTTCAAAAAAAAACATCTCCACAGCACAATAAATAAAACCCAACTTCGTTATTATCAAAATGTCTTTTTAATTTTTGTATTCATAGTTCTACTTGTTTTCAGAATTATGTTTAATTTCACACTGCAAACCCTGCCTACCGGTTTGCAGTTTTTTTTCAACCCACTCTTTCCAAAAAAAATATTTCCATGGCACAATAAATATTATCCACCTTCGTTAATACGTGCAGTTAATAAGTTGTCATATTTTTGCTCATATTGTAGTTAAGCTTACTAACCTTATTTAATACTGCAAACCTAACCTCCCCCCAACCTGGTTTGCAGTTTTTTTTTGGTCAGTCCTTACCTTGTTTGTAAAAGTCGGCATAATCCTTACATCCCTCGGGCAACGAGTGCATTACCAGCTGAGGCAGCTGCTGTTTCAGCTCTTGATACAGTTTCATACCGGGCATATCGGCGTCGGGGTAGATATGCAGGTGCCTATGATGGCGAATCATATCCATATACCCCGCTTGGCAGGTTTTGAGCAGGGTGGCCGACGGTATGGCTATTGCTTTCATTCCGGCCGAAAGCAATGCCCAACAGTCGCTGGAACCTTCGGCAATATATAGGTCTTCGGCATTTTGGAGAGTTGCAAGCACCGGCAGGTTGTATATTGCAGGGCGGCAACCACGGACAAAACTGAAGCGAGGAACCGAAGGGTCGCAGCCCAAATAGCGCCACTGTATGGATAGCAAGGTATGGCCGTCGAGGTCGAAGTATGGAATGGCGATATGGGTATGGTTGGACGATAGGTGAAGGTCGGATACGACAGTTTTGTCCAATCGGCGTTGGTCAAAGAGGAATCCGGCAGCCCTATTGGTGATAATCGGATTGGCAAAAAGGTAGCTATATTGGTCAAGGTTGATAGGCTTGGAAGTAGTGGGGTTGGACGCAGCGGAAAGGTGGTTGCATGTTCCTATGCCGTTGCCTTCAATCCAGTCTATGGCCTCGATGTACGAGAGTTTCATAACCATACGCACGAGGTCTATGGCGTCGCCGGATATGCTGCAGCTCCAGCAGCGGAAGCGGTTGTTACGAAAGGTCATGCTGGGACGATGGTCGTTATGGATGGGGCATAGTGCCTTGTTTCTTTGAATTCTTATGCCCAGGCGGTGGGCTACTTGGTGTATGTCGTATCGGTGTTGTTTCATTGGTTTGGTATTTTTTTTGTTTGGAAAAAAGCCCATGGCGGTACCATGGACTGTGCGGAGGTTTAGTTTATAGTTGGTCGTCCTGCAGGTATTCTACACATTTTTCGTAGTGTCCCAATGATGTTTCGATAATCATATTGCTCGACTTCCACTTTGATATTCTATTTTTGGGGTCGGTGGTTTGTTTTTTAGTTATTATCAAATCTACAAGATCCTGATATGTAAACTCATAGTCTAGCAAGTCGTAGATACCGGTGTTTGAATATTCATTTTCGAAGGCTTGGATAGCTTTGTTATTTAGCAGCACATCATTGTGCTTGCGCCCAAAACGATCCAATGTATTATGCAAAATGTAGTATACCGCAAAGTTGTATATACAACATACGTATTGCTCCACCATATCGTCCGAAAGGTTGGCACCGGTGTTGTGTTGCTGTTCCAAGCGGTATAGATACAAACACAACACAGCTATTCTAAATGCCGATACCGATGCACGCGACGAAAATTCATAAATCGTTTCGGCAGCCTTGGTAAAGGGATCGTCTGTAATGATTTCAATTTTGTCAAGGAATTTTTTGATATGAGTATCCAGAAACGATGTATCCAACAAAAAAGTTGGTTTCAAAGTGCCATCTTTGTCAAAAATATTGTCGAGCATAATATCGAGGTAGGAATTTATCAGACTCTTATCCTCATTAGAAAGTTCTTGATATTCGCCACGTTTGCCATTAAAGGGAATCAAAACTGCACGATTTAGTGTACCCGAAGTAAGACTGTCACCTGCAAAGAATTTATACAAAATACCCTCTGTTGCACAGTACAAAATATTCATATTAATATCCACCATACCGCGCGAGGCATCCATATTGCCGGTTTCGGCACCCGTAAGAGCCCCCAGGTCGTAGGCCTTACACAAAAGGGAATCAATGTCTATATAATCTGCTTTATGAGCCGACATTATGGATTTCAATTCGGCCGAAAATTGGTAGGTAAGCAAGGTTTCGCCATTAAAGCGACGCATGGCTGCCAACCCTCGCTGTACCAGCATAAACGAGGTAGACTTCTCCGGAAAGATCATCACCACGGTATCCGGCTGAGTGGCAGTTTTCTTTGGACTTTCACGCTTTTTCTTCAAAAACTCTTCCTCTACAGCACGCTCCTTTTGATCCAAAAGCGTTATCTTTTCGGTCAAAAAAGTTTGAAACTCATCAACCTTACCTTTGCCTACTCCCGAAGGGCCATAAACATAACATTGGAGGGTGGGAGCTGTAAGCTTGCCGGAATCCATCACATATTTCAGACGTAAACGATTGGCATATAGCGACATTACAGGCATAAGTGCCATCATCATCCCGGTTCTTCTGTGTTTGGGAGTACAAGAGACTATCTGACGGATAATAACCGGAAGAAATATCTTCGAAAGCTCTCGAGTGAAAAAATCTTTATTTGCTTTGATTTTTTTATTAATCATACACAATAATATTAGTTTTTACACGATAGTTTAATTTATTCTTTTTTAAAAAAGGGGATTTGCTGATTATGCGTTTACTATTCATCAACGTTATTCTTTTCGCATACAGCTTTCCCCTTTTTATATGTAGCAACCTACTTTACGCCACGGCTAAGCATATCGCTAAGGTAAGGGTAAAGGTAATCGACAATAGATTCATAATCTCGATCAAAAAAGTTGATGGGATTGAGCGACGAACCTACCTTGGGCTCGAAACGATAAATGTTATCACCAAACTTCAACAGTTCGCCATATTGGCGCACCACAAAGGTCTTACAGGCTATACCTATGCAAAAATCCTTTCCACTACCCAGAAAGCCACAGCTCATGCAATGCGAAATGGTGCTATTCATACTATACCTCCTTTTGTTTAAGTAAAAGACTCTCAAGGGCCTGCTTCATATCCAAATACAAAGCTTCAAGAAACTCGGCCGAAGATGAAGGATGAAATTTCTTGACAAACAAGCGTGCAAAACCATCTTTGTCAAGGCTTAGCGAGAGAGTGTCAGATTCGTAAATCTTCGGGTTGGAATCATACTTTTTCACGATCTTCTCGGTTGCCACCACCTCGCTGGGCGAGATAAATTGCAGCTTGGCCGTGAAATTTTTCAATATTTCTTCTCTTTCGGAAATTACTGTAATTGAACAGTTTTCAAATTTTGTAATCATAATTTTGTTCTCCTTTCTTGGTTTGTTTTACAATATTTTTTCGGGTTCGTCGTTGTTATTATTTAACTCGTCTATGTCGAATAGCACTGCACGATACAAGTAGCGCAAAAATTTGTCG
The DNA here is from genome assembly GCA_017507285.1 of Bacteroidales bacterium. Lineage (GTDB taxonomy): Bacteria > Bacteroidota > Bacteroidia > Bacteroidales > P3 > HGM05376. The sequence goes on from JAFWBF010000184.1 coordinate 3,859, forward strand.
TCCTCTTCGCAAAGCATATTGCTTATGGGAGGGAAAGCACGTTCGGCCAGCAAGGCCAACCAAATTCGGATACAGCTTTCGGCTGAAAGCAACAAAGTGTTTTGCTCAATAATGTGCAATTCATC
>JAFWBF010000185.1 GCA_017507285.1 Bacteroidales bacterium
AAGCTGCTACGACAAAACGCTGAAGACCATCAATCGGGGGCACGACTTCCAAACCACCGTCGAGGCTATAAAGGCCACCGCCGAACGTGGCTTGCATGTGGGCGGACACCTGATATTCGGCCTGCCGGGCGAAAGCCGCGACGAGATGTTGGCTCAAGCCCATACGCTCTCCGACTTGCCCCTGCACTCGCTCAAGTTCCATCAGCTGCAGATACTCAAAGGCTCGCTTATGGAAAAGGACTACGCCTTGCACCCCGACAAGTATTCATTCTTCGAACTCGACGAATACATCGATTTCGTTATCGACTTCCTCGAACGCCTACGCCCCGACATAGTGGTGGAACGCTTTGCCGGCGAGGTGCCTCCTCGCTACCAAGTAACCTCGGCATGGGGGCTGATACGCAACGAAAAGATTCCCGTGTTGGTAGAAAACCGAATGAAAGAACGCAACACCTGGCAGGGAAAATACTTTTGACGAAAGCGTGACGAGAGCAAATTGAATAATAACAATAAACAATGTAAGCGGTGAAAAAGGTAAAACCAATAGGCACTTATTTGAAGATATTGCGTTTCTATTGTTGTGCAATAGGTCTATATCTCATTGTTGATATTAGGACGAAACCTATTCGCAATTTGTGCGAACTGCTGTTGGTTGCCGGTATGCTGATTTATGCAATGTGTGGAAACTCTTGGACCTACTTTTGGATAGCATTGGGATATGTTGCAATTGCAAAAACAATGAGAATCGTATGCAACTACATAATTGATAGGAAAAAGAATTCGGAAAACGAATCCGACGAACCCAACGAAGAATAAGCAAATACGGAAACATGATAAACACAAAAAGGGTAGAAACACACCGCCGTGTTTCTACCCTTTGCCATTAGAGCATCGCAATGATTATCCAACAAGGTCATCGCCGCCGCCGGTGTTGCCACCACCGTTGTCGGTGCCGCCACCATCGGTGTTAGGAGTGTCCTCGTCCGTAGCATCAGCCTTTGTGTCGGGCAGGTAGGTCCACTCTATGTCGTCGGCAACAAGAGTGTTGATACGTTTGCCCTTTTGGCTGCCCACTCCCGCCTTCATGGCAGGGCGAAACTGCACTTTGATGTTAGTCACTTGGTCTATCGACACCTCTTCCGGTGTGTCGACTCCCGTTTTCTTACACTCGAAGGTTAGGAAAAACGAACCTATACCGTCCAATTTCACCGAATGACCTTCGGCCAAATAACGAGTCATCACGTTGGGGATTGCATTTAGCACCGCCATTACATCGGTCTGACTTACGGTGCTTTCCTTCTCGATGTCCTTTGCCAAACGTTTGGCATCGTAGTTGCTTACGCTCTTAACTACGGGCACCCACTTCTCTGTAACTTTGATAAATTTTTTTCCAAAAAACGCCATAATGAAATGTTTTTAGAGGTTGATAAATTTATTTTATACCTTTTAAAGGTCTTTTTTCTGAGTCATTTTTCCTCAATGCTAAATGATTGATTTTCAGATACTCGATTTTTTGTTTCTTGACACTCGAGTGTCAACGTCTTGAGTCTCGAGTGTCAGCGTCTTGAGTCTCGAGTGTCAAGACGCTGAGTCTCGAGTCTCAAAAAAAGGAGTTTCCAATGTTCTCCGAACACCTCTTCAAAGGTCTTTTTCTAACGGTGGAAATTATTATTTATTATGTGGGATAGTCTTAAAATTTTGAATAGTGGTATTATTTTTTTATGTTTTAGTCAAAACTTAGCCTTGCCTACACGGTATTTCGCCACCCGGCGGAAAGGCATTTTAGGCATAAGTGCTGCACTTTGTTTTTATGCCTTTATTTGTTTTATTTCATTCTGAAGAATGTGGAGGAATGTAAACAACATACAAAAAGATACCGACCAAACTGTTAGCTCGGTCGGTATCCGGAGTTTGGATATTGTATACTTAACATCTACTATTCCTCGCGACATTCGTAACTCCAGTATTCATTACCTTCGTTGTCCACAAGTATCTGTCTGTCTCTATCTTTGGCATTTTCCACACATGATGTACCTCCTACTACTTCGAAAGCTGTCTCCCATTCCCATATTGTACCATCGAGGTTTTGCGAACGCGAGGTACATACACATGTCTTAGAACACGAACCTAATGTAGCTACAAATGTTATTCCCAACGCTATGGTTATTACTCTTTTCATATTAATGTCTCCTATTGTTTTAATTTGTGTCTATAAACGGTAAAATGTAAGTTTAAGTATTTCCGTTGCTAGTTTATTTTTATTTCGTCGATAAACAGCCAAGCCGGCTCGCCTGCACTTACGTGCCATTCGGGTAGCTTACCGTAGTTTAGGGCTCTTACTCGCACATAGCGTGCTTGTGCATGGCCGTTTACAACAAAGTTTGCTGTGGTTACGTCTTCTTCCACGTATGGGTGTTTGTTTTCGTATTCGCCAAATGGAATGAAGTTTTCGCCATCGTCGCTTACCTCTACCACCATCTTTCTTGGATAGAATATCCATGGGCGACATTCTTGCAAGAAGCCTGCCGATACTTTTGTTATAGGTTTGGTTTTCAAAAGGTCGATTGTTACATAGCAGTCGTCGCCCCAAAATCCTTGCCAACCTCCAAGTCGGTAGTTGCTGTTGCCTCTAAAGTTGTCTATCAACGATTCATCACCTCGATCCGAATACTGTGGTTAATATTTGGTGTGGTAGGTAATCTTTTTGTCTTGCGAGTATTTTACCAAGTTGCATTCTGCCACTTTGCTGTAGCCCAGTTCTGGACTATAAGCCACAGCCTTGATGGTGGCATCGGCGGTCAAAAGCAATGGTTGTTCATATAGTGCCGAGTTGTTTGTTGGGTCGCTGCCATCGGTAGTGTAGTAGATGACGTTGCTTTTTTCGCTCGAAGTGCATTTTATTTCAAGCAAAATGGAATCTCTGAACACCTTCGACGATGTGGAGAAGTATGGCACTGTGGCAGCTTTGGCATCTATCTTGCTTTTTGGGCAATCTTCTTTTGCCACACCAAACTCCATGTTGGGCTTGCTACTCATGGTAAATTCTATGATAGCGCCGTCTTTGATGTCGTTGTAAGTAATATAGGATTTGGTATAATCCTTGCCATTGAGCTTTATGGCTTTGATGTATTTATTGTTGTCGCTTTGGTTTTTGGCTACGATAACTATATCTTTTCCATTTTCGAGATGTATGGTTGCATTGTCGAACATTGGCGAACCAAACACATATTGGTTATCGCCGGGGCATACGGG